>CBCPNE010000130.1:0-5735 GCA_965120435.1 uncultured Clostridia bacterium | reverse complement strand
ACTTTCCCTGTAAACGTTAAGCAAAGCGGAACTAGTATATATTTCTTCATAACATTTGCAAATTATGAGGATGTTTCAGGTCAGGTTACATTGACGATTTCGCCTGCCAGCGCCGCAGCCTACATTCCGGAGGCTCCCGCAGAAATCACGGCGAAATGCGGCACTTCGCTCAGCGGTATTTCCCTTTGTAATGACGGCTGGTCGTGGACGGGCGACACCGTCACCGTTACGGGTTCTTCGGCTACGGCAGCGGCGTACTATTCGCTTACAGGGCTGAGAGATGCCCTCGGAGATGATTATCTCTATAACTACGATTGGGAAACGGCCGCAACTGCGGCAGGTATGACGTTTGACGGGGATAATGAACGCCTCCTTGAGTTGTATGTTGAAATCACTGTCACCCACAACCTGGATGATTTGAATTACAATGGCTCAAATACTGCAACCTGCACCAGGGCGGGCAATACGGAATATTATAAATGTTCTTATTGCGAAAGCCTGTTTGACGGTGAGCTGAACAGCCTCACTGAAACGGATATAACAACCACCGCTGCCCATGATTTAACTTACTATGCCGCGCAGCCCGCTACCTGCACGCATGACGGCACTGTGGAGTATTGGCAGTGCAGTATGTGCAACAACTGTTATGCGGAGGACGGCACCGAGATAACAGACCTGACGGACAAGGCCTCAGGGCACCAACTTGAACACATAGACGCGGTTGAGGCCACAGAGGACGCAGATGGCAATATCGAATACTGGCAGTGTTCTGAGTGCAGTACAATGTTTTCCGACGAAGAGGGAACGGTTATAATAGCGGACCAGACCTCGGTAATCATATCGCGTATTACGCACACAACTGAAATTATAATTCTGGCCGTCGGTGCAGTGGTGTGCGTTGCGCTTGCAGCAGTTCTTATCTGGCTTCTCGGCAAGAAAAGGAGGTTGGCGTGATTGGTATTTATGAAATAGGTTATATTGTAGAAGGTGTAGTGGCGCTGATATTGATTATAGGGATAGTAGTCACCGCCGTGATAAAGAGCCGTCCTGTGTCCATACGGGTGGACGAAGAAGTCTATGCAGACGGCGAAGACGGCGCTCCGCTCTTCCTTCCCGCATCGGAAATGGGACAGGCAGAGCCTGAAATAGCGGCTCAACCCGCGCACCCCATATATAATTCCGCTTACGACGAGCGGCAAACCATTCTTGAACGGCCCGTGCAGGAACGTTACGCTCAGGAATCCTATACGCAGAACTATGCCCAAAACTACGGGCAGGGCTATCAGCAGTACCCGCCCGCGCAGGGCTATGCTCAGGGCTACAACCAGAACTACGGACAAGGCTATGCGCAAAACCCGCCCGCGCAGGGCTATGCTCAGAACTACAACCAGAACTACGGACAAGGCTATGCGCAAAACCCGCCCGCGCAGGGGTATGCTCAGAACTACAACCAGAACTACGGACAAGGCTATGCGCAAAACCCGCCCGCGCAGGGGTATGCTCAGAACTACGGGCAGGGCTATCAGCAGTACCCGCCCGTGCAGAGGCAAATGCATGAGCGGATAATTCTGGAACGCACCACGCAGGAACGCCGTTTTATGCGCGACGTACAGCGGGTCTATGTTGTGGAGGAATCTGTCACGCTGCCCGCACGCCCGTTACTGCCGGAATCCGCCGCAGAGAAAGTGCCTGCTCGCAGAGAACCGCCCCTTAAGCTTATGAGCGACGAGGTGATTTTCGTAGACGACGAAAGTAAAAAGGCCGAACAGCGGGAGGAAAATGTATATGTTGTCCGCGAGGAAGCGGCCGACTACGACGATATGTATGAAGCCGCCGTGGAAGCGGAGAAGCAGGAAGATACCTTTGAATTTGAGGCTGCGGAGCAGGTTGAAGAGCATATAACCGCGGAAGAGGCCGAACTTCTTGCCGAACAGGGCGGCAAAACTCCCGCTAAAAATTATGCGGAAAAAGTTACCCAAGCTGCGCAAGAGTTTGAGGTTGAGGCCGCGGAAGAAGAGGAAGAATTCCTTCCCGACGGCACCGAAGAACTTTTCGGGTCCGACCAATCCGAAGAAGAGGCATACGCTCCTTTGAATATGGATACGGACGGCACGGAAGAACTTGAAATTTATGATTCATATGAGGAATATGAACCGAGGTACAAGGCAGGGGGCGGCGATTATATCCAATCGGCAGAAGAGGCTGAGGAAGCTCCCTTTGAATTTGAAGCCGTTGAGCGGTCTGAAGAGTTTATAACCGAAGAGCAAGCGCAGCTGTATGCCGAGGCCGGGGACGACAGTTCTGAAGAGCAGCCGTATGCGGCGGGCAGGTATGCAGAGCCTGAAATAACGGAAGAGAGAGGCGAGTACATTGTCAGCGAGGACACTGCGGAGTACGATACTACTTACAGGTCGCCTGAAAATGAGGACGAAGACGTGACCGGGGAATCTGCGGAGTACTACCTTACAAACCAGCCCCCCGAACCTGACGACCCCGACGGCACTATGGTGCGCTTCAGCGCGGCAGAACTTTCCTTTGAAGAGGCGTTTTCCGAACTCAGCGAAGAGCAGCGCAGATTCTTTTCTGAAATACTTGCGTATGCAATGGAAAAGCCCAATGCCGAAAAGAAGGTTACCAAAAACGCCGTCAGCGTCAAGTCTGACAGAAAGCCGATTTTAAAGCTCAAGATACGCAGAAACACAACGGTGGCGTCTTTCAGGCTGGAAAACGACCTGCTGCGCGAGTACAGGCATAACTCTGCCTCTGCAATAAAGTTGAAGGAAACGGAAATCAACGTGGTGGACGAAGCCTCCAAAGACACGGCCTGCGGGCTTGTTGACCTTATGATAAGGCAGTACGAACACCAGCGGCAGGAGATGATAGAGCGCCGCAAGGCTCTGCGCGCCGCAAAGCGTGCGGAAAAGGCCGCCCTTAAACAGAGGGAGGCGGAGCTTGCGCTGGTTGGAACAGACGCAGCGGAAGAGGATGATTCAGACTGACTGCCGCTCTTTAGCGGTGCGCGGCAGTAAGCATACTGAACAGCAAATAAAAAATCGGGCATTCCGCCCGATTTTTTATTTGCCTGCCCGTGTGTAAAAAGCGGGCGGATAAGGTTAATTTTTTTCCGCGCATAAGCCGTTGCAGGTCTTACTTTATCAGTCTGAACACCTCTTCAAACGGCTTGCGCTCCTTTTCGCGTACCGGGTAGCCGTCCTCGGCGTGCCCCACGGCTATTACCAGCGGAAAGCGCGACCCCTCAGGTTCGCCCAAAAACTTTGCTATGGCCTCCTCGTTGCGTATGCCGAGTATGCAGGTCTGAAGCCCCGCGTCCTCCGCGGCAAGCGTTATGTAGGCTGTCAGAAGTCCTATGTCGTTGCCGGAAAAGTCTGCAAAGGTGAAGCGTTCGGCAATCTTTTCCTCCAGCCTGCTGCGGTTGAGTTCTATTGCGATAAAGGCGGGGCAGCCTGAAGCCCACTTGTTGGCGCCGAACATCTGCACGTTGGCGGCAAATTCCACGGCCTTTGCGCCGTTCACCGCAAACATCTTCCACGGCTGGGAGTTCTTTGCGGAGGGTGCAAGCGCGCCCAGCCTGCATATTCTTTCCAGCTGTCCGTCCGTCACGGGTTCGGCCGAATACCTTCGCGTTGACTGCCTTGTAAGGTAAAGTTTTTCAATATCCATAATAAAATACCCTTATAAAACCCGGACGTTTTCAACGTCCGGGCCATAATTTTAATTTAATTGTACTGCTCCGCTTTCTTTATGGAAAGTTCAGCCTTTTCCGCCACGTTCTCCTTCGTGAATCCGAAGTATCTGAACAGCTCTTTCGCAGGGCCGGACGTGCCGAAGGTGTGCATTGCGATAACCTCTCCGCAATCTCCGCTGTACTTGTACCACGCAAAGTGCGAGGCGGCCTCTACGCATACGCGCGCCTTAACCTCGCGGGGGAATACGCTCTCCTTATATTCGTCGGTCTGGCGTTCAAATTCCTCCATACAGGGCATTGATACAACGCGCGCCTTTATATTCTTTTCCGCAAGAATATCCTTTGCGCCCATGCACAGCTCAACCTCTGAGCCCGTGGCCGTAAGTATGACGTCGGGCTTGCCCTCGCAGTCGCTCAGGATATATCCGCCCGTCAGCGCCTTCAGGCTCGTGCCGGGGTACTGGGGCAGGTTTTGCCTGGTGAGTACTATTACCGTGGGACTGCTCTGCGTAAGCGCGGAGATATACGCCGCGGCGGTCTCGCGCCCGTCGCAGGGGCGGAACACCTTTATGCCGGGTATGGAGCGCAGCGATATAAGCTGTTCCACCGGCTGGTGTGTGGGGCCGTCCTCGCCGACGCCTATGGAATCGTGCGTCATAACGTAAATCACTGGTATGTTCATCAGCGCGCTCATCCTTATGCCGGCCTTCATATAGTCGGCAAAGGAGAAGAATGTGGAACACAGAGCCTGCAGTCCGCCGTGAAGCTGTATGCCGTTGCATATGGCGGCCATTGCGTGTTCGCGTATGCCGAAGTGTATGTTTCTTCCCAGCCTGTTTTCGGGGGTAAAGTAGCCCGCGCCCTTAAGTTCCGTCTTGGTGGAGGGGGAAAGGTCGGCAGAACCGGACATAAGGTTGGGCATAAATTCTGCAATTTTGTTGAGTACCTTTCCGCCGCTTGAGCGCGTTGCGTCGGGCGCTTCAAATTCAAACAGCCCGTCTATATCCGTTAAGTCGGGCTTTATGCCGTGCATAAACTGCCTGTACTGCGCCGCAAGTTCAGGGTATGCCGCGGCGTAGCTTTTAAACATCGCGTTCCAGTCGCTTTCGTATATTAGCTTGTCCTCTGCAATTTTAAGGCAGTGTCGCTTCACGTCGTCAGGCACGGTGAACGGTTCTTCCGTCCAGTTGAAAAACTCCTTGGTCTTTTTAAGGTTTTCTTCGCCCATTGGCGCGCCGTGTACGTCCGGGGAGTTGGCAAGGGGGGAGCCGTAGCCTATTACGGTGTTGCATATTACTATGGAGGGCCTTGAAAGGTCGCTTCTGGCGCGCTCTATCGCCGCCCTCAAGGTGTGCAGGTTGTTGCCGTCGTTCACGCGGATAACCTGCCAGCCCTGCGAAGTAAACCTTGTCGCAACGTCCTCGTTGAAAGTGCAGTCTATGTTGCCCTCTATGGTCATATTGTTTTTGTCGTAAAGGAGAATTAGTTTCCCCAGCTTCTGCATACCGGCAAAGGAGCAGGCCTCGTAGCCTATGCCCTCCTCAAGGCAGCCGTCGCCGCACAGGCAGTAGGTGAAGTGGTCCACAACGGGATAACCGGGCCTGTTGAAGCGCGCCGCAAGGTGCGCCTCGGCAACGGCCATACCTACGGCGTTGCCTAAGCCCTGACCAAGGGGGCCGGTGGAGGTTTCAACGCCGTCCGTCTTGCCGTATTCGGGATGTCCGGGCGTGTTTGAACCGAGCTGGCGGAAATTTTTTATGTCGTCCATGCTTACGTTGTAGCCGAACAGATGCAAAAGGCTGTATAAGAGCATTGAACCGTGCCCTGCGGAGAGAACGAACCTGTCGCGGTTGTCCCACTTGGGATTTTTGTAGCTGAATTTCAAAAAGTCGCTGAATAGTTCATATCCTATCGGCGCGGCGCCGATGCATATGCCGGGGTGTCCCGAATTTGCCTTCTGTATGGCCTCGGTTGAAATAATTCTTATCGTGTCTACGCTTTTCTGCTGAACAGACATAATAAATTCTCC
>CBCPNE010000129.1:0-3083 GCA_965120435.1 uncultured Clostridia bacterium | reverse complement strand
GTACGTCGGCATAGCGCTTGCCGCGGCAGTTGTGTTCCAGTTCCTGTACTTCCTAATAAGGTACAAACTCACAATGGCGATAGCCGCTTTTGTAGCGGACCTGCACAACCTCGTGATATTCCTCGCGCTGCTTGCCATAACAAGAGTGCAGGTGACGTTCACAGTTATAGCTCTGGGCGTGTTCGTGGTGCTTCTCACCATGATTGCCTGCGGAATTATCTTTGACAAGATGCGCAAAAACTTCCGTACGGACGAATACAAGGCTATGTCATCCTTTGAACAGTCTGACGCGGCCGCCGCGGAAAGTTTCAGGCTCGTTACAATAATAAACGGCTGCATAGCCGCCGCGTTTGCCGTGATACTCGTTTTCACCGCAATCGGCGCGCTCTCCGTCTACGGCCTGTTTATGCCCTGCATATGCGGAATAATTGCCGCCCTCGTCTGCGAATACGGATGTATGTTCTTCGTTCCTTCGATATATTCGCGCCTTAAACAGCGTTCGGACGACTATGCCGTAAAGAAGGCTTCAAGGTATGTGGGCGCAAAGAAGTCTGCAAACGCAGCCGAATGACAAAAAATTTTTAAAGGCGGGGTTTCCTCGCCTTTTATTTTTTAACGACCCTTTTGCGGGCGGTAACCGATATGAAGAGAGTTTTACCGGAATTTGAATTTTCCGCAGAACAATTAAAAAGCATATCCCGTCTTGCGGCGGAATGTAATCTTACCCGCACTGCGGCAGGCATACTGTTCGGCAGGGGCATTGACGCGCCCGAAAAGGCAGAAGCCTTTATGAATCCCTCGCGCGAACACTTTATATCCCCGTTCAAAATGCGCGGAATGAATGAGGCGGCAGAGCTGATTTCCCGCGCCCGCGACGAGGAGTGGGACGTACTCGTGTACGGCGACTATGACGCGGACGGCGTGTGCGCGTCCACGATTATGGGCGGCGCCCTCAAAGACTTCGGTGTAAACGTCAGGGTGTATGTGCCCGAAAGGCGCAACGGCTACGGCCTTACGGTCCCCGCCATAGACGAAATTTTTGAAGAGTACTTCCCCCAGCTTGTCATAACCGTTGACTGCGGCATAAGCAATGCGGAAGAGGTTGCATATCTTAAGGAGTGCGGCTGCGAGGTAATAGTCACCGACCATCACGAACTGCCTGAAAATATCCCCGACTGCATATGTATAAACCCGAAGTTTGCGGACGGCTACCCGTATGACAACCTCTGCGGCGCGGGAGTGGCGTTCAAGGTTGCGTGCGCTTTAAACGGCGAATCCGCATATAAATATCTTGACTTTGCCGCGCTCGCCACAGTTGCGGACAGCGTGCCGCTCACAGGCGAAAACCGCGACATCGTCGCGGAGGGGCTTAAACTTATAAATTCTTCTCCCCGCAAGTGTTTTACAGACTTCCTTGCAAAGCCGCAGGACGGCTTCGACGCGCACACCCTCGCCTTCAGTATCGCGCCCAAGATAAACGCGGCGGGGCGCATGGGCGACGCCGCCGCGGCCCTCGCGCTGTTTTCGCAGACGGACGAGCGGGCGGTGGAAGAACTTTCTGCAAAGCTCACCGCCTACAACCAGGAGAGGCAGATAAAGTGCGACGAACTTTACAGCCAGGCAAAGGCCATACTTTCAACGCGCGGCGCATACGGCAAGGTGATAATGCTTGCCGACGGCGGCTGGAATTCGGGCTTCGTGGGGATAGTTGCGGCGCGGCTGGCGGAGGAATTCAGCCGCCCAGTGATACTGTTTGTAAATAACGGCGGTATGCTCAAGGGGTCGGCGCGCAGCATAGAGGGCGTGAACATATTCGAGGCTTTGAAGGCGTGCAGCGCATACATAAGCGAGTTCGGCGGACATTCGCAGGCGGCGGGTGTAAACGTCGCCGAGGAAAATTTTGCCGCGCTTGAAAGGGCAATGAACGAATATATGGAGGCCAACTACACCGCAGAGGACTTCATCCCTACGCTCTACGTCAACCAGGTTGCGGAGGGGGAGGACGCGGCAAGGCTTGCAAGGGAACTTGAAAAGTTCGAACCTTACGGCGTGGGCAACAAGCGCCCCCTGTTTGCGGCGTCGGCGGGCGACTGTCATCCGAGGGCTTTAAAGCCGCAGTCTCCGCACCTTGCGCTGAAGTGCGGCCAGCTTGAAATGATGTACTTCGGCGGCGGTAAAAACGCAGAACTGTTGCGCTGCCCCGCCGCAAAGAATTTAGTTTATGAATACAATGTGTCCCGTTTCCGCGGAAAGGAATATGTGCGCGGATTTGTGCGGGACGTGGTTTACGGGCGCGACAGCGGCGCGCAGGCCGCGGAATTTATCGCGGCAAACGCCGTGCTTCGTGCGGCTGCGGAGGCCGCGGACTGTTCGCCCGCGTACATGACGTGCGCAGAAATAGACGGGATTATGGGGCAGGGCGGCGGCTACGGCACGCTCTATATCGCGGGGGAATACTCCACGCTTGCGCGCTATAAAAACGCGCCGCTGTATTCGGTGGACCTGTTTACGCTCTCTTCGCGCAATCTTGCCGACTGTATACTCATAGCGCCCTCGCCCGCCTGTGATTTTTCAGGTTTCAGGCGCATAATCTGGCTGGACAGGCCGTGCGGCATAACGTTCCACGCGGCGGGCAGCGAGGTAATAGTCTGCTCGGATATAGACGGGGAGAGTTCGCTTCTCGCGCTGGACTGTTCGCGCAGTCATATGCTTGAAATATTTGCGTACATATCGGCCAATGCGGGCGCGCTTGCGGGGGCCGACGCTGAAGAGGCGGCCCTTATGAACTACACGCCCTTTTCGGCGGGCGAGCTGATGTTTGCCTTAAAGGTTTTTGAAGAACTCTCGCTCATTACCTTCGGCACCGGCAGGCTGGAGGTGTGCAGGGGAGTAAAGACCGACCTTAACAATTCACGGCTTTACCGCAGGGTACAGTCCCTCAAAGCCGACTGACAGGTTTGAGATATGAAAAACGTTCTGGACAAAATTTATGAAAATTATCCCGACGGGGAGAGGGAGATGCTGCTCTCCGCATATAAGTATGCGGAACAGATGCACGCCAACCAGAAGCGTGCGTCTGGCGA
>CBCPNE010000128.1:0-3264 GCA_965120435.1 uncultured Clostridia bacterium | reverse complement strand
TTTGCGTTCCCATCAGCTATCTTCTGTATTATCCGTCTGAAATTTTCTCTCCGCTTTTCACTATCCGTTTCTTTTGTCATCTGTGTTTACTATCAACCTTTTTCCGACGGAAACTGTTTTGCCACGGCAAGCAACAAATCGAGCTGCTCTTCATTAAGACTTAACGCGACGTCCGCAAGCTCGCTGACCTTGGAGTTAAGACGTTCGGCCCTATCGAATGAAAAGAAATAAGCCAGTGAAACGCCGAAGTATTCGCATATCTTCTCTATAGACCGAAGAGAGGGCGTTCTGTCCTTGTCGCGGCGGGCATTTTTCTTCCACTGGTAAATTGTGGAGGATATATCCGCATTTTCCCTGAGCTGATACCCCGTTATGCCCTTTTCCCTCATCAGCTCGTCAATTCGTGCAAGAACAATCTTCTTATCCATAAAAATACACCTCAATGTAACTTACTACATTTTAAGGTATATTTTTCACCCGCATAAAACGCATTATACACCATAATGAGGTTGATTTATCAACCCGAACGGAAATGCCTGCAGACGGACAAAAAAATAAGGCGCATACCAAGGCAGTTGCGTAAGGTATGCGCCGTAAGTTTTATAATCTTGAATCGTCCTTCAGAAGCACGTCGTGCGCGCCGCCTTCAACTATACTGGTTGAAGATACGAGCTGCAGCGTAGCGTTTTTCTGGAGTTCAGGTATGGTAAGACAGCCGCAGTTGCACATTGTTGAGCGAACCTTGCTGAGTGAGAGCGAAACATTGTCCTTGAGGCTGCCGGCGTACGGCACGAAGGAGTCCACGCCCTCTTCAAAGGAGAGCTTGCCCGAACCGCCGAGGTCGTAGCGCTGCCAGTTGCGCGCACGCGCGCTGCCCTCGCCCCAGTATTCCTTCATATAGCTGCCGTTTATGTTCACCTTTTTTGTGGGACTTTCGTCAAAGCGGGCAAAGTAGCGGCCGAGCATTACAAAGTCCGCGCCCATTGCAAGGGCAATAGTTATGTGATAGTCATGCACTATGCCGCCGTCCGAACAGATGGGCACATAAATGCCCGTTTCCTTGAAGTATTTGTCGCGCTCCTTGGCTACTTCTATAACCGCCGTGGCCTGTCCGCGGCCTATGCCCTTTGTTTCGCGCGTGATGCAGATTGCGCCGCCGCCTATGCCGACCTTTACGAAGTCCGCGCCCGCCTCCGCAAGGAAGCGGAAGCCCGCGCCGTCTACCACGTTGCCCGCGCCGACCTTGACCTTGTCGCCATAGTTCTTTCTTATGAACTCAATGGTCATCTTCTGCCATTCGCTGTAGCCTTCAGAGCTGTCTATGCACAGCACGTCCGCGCCCGCTTCCACAAGGGCGGGAACGCGCTCGGCATAGTCGCGGGAGTTTATGCCCGCACCCACCATAAAGCGCTTGTGGGAATCAAGGAGTTCGTTTTCATCCTCCTTGTGGGAGTTGTAGTCCTTGCGGAACACGAGGGAGACAAGGTTGCCTTTCTTATCCGTAATGGGCAGGCAGTTGAGCTTGTGTTCCCAGATAATATCGTTTGCTTCGCTCAGCGTAGTGGGCTCCACTGCGTGGACGAGGTCGGAAAGTCCCGTCATAAAGTCGCGCACTTTTGTTTCGGGCGACATTCTGCTCACGCGGTAGTCGCGGCTTGTAACAAGACCCAAAAGCTTGCCGTAGGCCGTGCCGTCCTCGGTTACGGCCACGGTGGAGTGGCCCGTCCTCTCCTTGAGGGCGAGTACGTCCGCAAGCGTGGAATCGGGCGTAACGTTGGAATCGCTGACTACGAACCCCGCGCGGTAACTCTTTACGCGGGCCACCATAGCGGCCTGTTCGGCAATGGTCTGGGAACCGTATATAAAGGATATACCGCCCTCGCGCGCGAGCGCAACGGCCATTTTGTCGTCTGAAACGGACTGCATTATGGCGGACGTAAGGGGTATATTCAAAGTTATAGCCGGCTTTTCGCCCTTTTTGTAGCGCACAAGCGGCGTTTTGAGGCTTACGTTTGTAGGTATGCACTCCTTTGACGTATATCCCGGAATGAGCAGATATTCGCCGAAGGTATGCGAAGGTTCGTTGATATATTTTGCCATATATTGCCCCCACAAAAAGATTATCTCAAGTATTTTTACAATTATAAACGAATTGCGCGCCGTTGTCAAGAAAACATAAAACGGTTGAACGGCGCAAAACCAACTTTTTTATGCGCGGAAATTATCTTTGGGGGTTGCAATCTGCCAACGGTTGTGATAGAATATTCAAGAGTGCAGAAATTCCGCCGCGCCGCGGAATCCGCGCACGCACATAATACTTGACAAATAAATTTTTCGGAGGATAATTTCAATGACCGAACAGCAGATGATTGAACAAATCAGACAGACAAAAGTAGTACCCGTAGTCGTATTCAACTCCATAGATGAAGTTGTGCCCAAGATGACTGCGCTTGTAAAGGGCGGGCTGCCCTGTGCAGAGATAACATTCCGCACGGCTTGCGCGGCTGAGGCAATCAGGCTTACCGTGGAAAAGTTCCCCGATATGCTTGTGGGCGCGGGTACCGTTATTAACAAGGAGCAGTGCAAACAGGCAATAGCCTCCGGCGCAAAGTTCATAGTTTCCCCCGGCTTTTCTGAGGAGGTTGCCGACTGCTGCAAAAAACACAAAATGCTTTACCTGCCCGGCATAGTTACCCCCACCGAGGCAATGGCTGCGATAGCCAAGGGCCTGACCACCCTCAAGTTCTTCCCCGCTTCCAACTACGGCGGACTCAAGACCATAAAGGCTATATGCGCGGCATTCCCCTACCTTCAGATAATGCCCACAGGCGGCGTTTCGGCTGACAATATCCTTGAATATCTTGCATACGACAAGATTATAGCCTGCGGCGGCAGCTGGATGATGAGCGGCACCCCCGAAGAAATCGAGGCCAAGACAAGAGCCGTTGTAGAGCTTGTTAAAAACGCGTAAAGCAATCAGAAATTCGCAATGCGCAATGCGTAATTCTTAATGCTCAATGCGTAATGCATAATGCGCAATTCGTAGTGTGTAATGCGCAATTCGTAGTGTGTAATGCGCAATGCGTGAATGTGCCGACAAAGGCACAGCAAACAACAAAATCGTGCAGCAATATCTGCAAAACAACAGGCGGGCGGCGCAACACTTGCGCCGCCCGCTGTTTTTGTATTAAGGTAACAATTTTTATTATTCCACCCATAAGGTAAAATTTATTTATCGTTACGCCAATATTGTGCGGGGCGCGC
>CBCPNE010000127.1:0-16790 GCA_965120435.1 uncultured Clostridia bacterium | reverse complement strand
GAAAGTTCCTGTCCCGTGATAACGCCTTCGCCCGCAACTATTATGCCGAGTTCGCGCGCGATTGCGCCCGCCGTTGCGGCGTGGTCGCCCGTTATCATTATGGTGCGTATGCCCGCCGCCTTTGCCTTGGCTATCGCCGCCGCGGCTTCGGGACGGGGAGGGTCTATGATACCTACAAATCCGTTGAAGGTGAGGCCGCTCTCCACTTCCTCTATATTTTTGGGCAGCTTTGCTATCTTTTTGGAGGCCAGCGAAATTACGCGCAGCGCGTCCCTTGCAAAACTGTCGTGAACCTCATTGAGGCCGTACATAAAGTTATGGTCTGAACGGTCGAACGGGAGCCTATCGAACGCGCCCTTGGTGAGTACGAGGTAGCCGTCCTCCAGCTTATACACGTTGGTCATCATCTTCCTTGAGGAAGAGAAGGGAATTTCAGCAACCTTTTTATATTTTGAAGGCAGAGCGGAATAGTCTATGCCCTTGGACTGCGCAAGGCGCACGATTGCCGTTTCCGTGGGGTCGCCCATAATCTTTTCGTTGCCGTCGTCGTCCACGCCCAGAGTGGCCGCGCAGGCAAGGCAGAGGTGAAGCAGAAATTCATTCTGCTCTTCGGTAAATTCGGCCGTTTCCGCCACGGGCTCGCCGCCGTAAACCCACAGCCTTTTTACCGTCATCTTGTTCATTGTAAGCGTACCCGTCTTATCCGAACATATCACGGACGTGCTGCCCAGCGTTTCCACGGCCTGCATCTGCCGCACGAGGGCGTTGTTGGTCGCCATCTTCTTTGCCCCGTATGAGAGTATGAGCGTAACTATGAGCGACAGCGTTTCGGGCACGGCCGCAACGGCGAGCGTTACGGCAACCATAACCATATCCCACGGCTTGTTGCCGTGCACAAAATAGCCCACGACAAACATTATGATAGCCGAAACAATGGCCAGGCCGCTTATTATTTTGCCGACCTTGTCAAGGCGCACCTGAAGGGTGGTCTTTTTCTGCTTGGTCTCCTTCAGAAAGCGGGCAATCTTGCCCATCTCTGTTGCCATTCCCGTTTCGGTGACTACCGCAACGGCGTTGCCCGCCGTAACCAGACAGCCTGAGAACACGCAATTTACGCGGTCGCCGAGCGGAACTTCGCCGGAAAGTACGGCGTCCGCCTCCTTTTCGGCGGGAACGCTTTCGCCCGTGAGCGAGCTTTCGTCCACGGCGAGGCTTTCAGAACGCAGAAGGCGCGCGTCCGCGGGAACGAGGTCGCCCGTCTTTAATGTTATGATGTCGCCGGGCACCAGACCTTCGGGATTCATCTCAATTATGGCGCCGTCGCGCAGCACTCTGCACACGGGCGCCGACAGACTGTTCAACGCCTCCAACGCATTTTCGGCGCTCCGCTCCTGCGTGACTGCAAGTATCATATTCATAATTATGATAGCAAATATCACTACAGGCTCTATCAGGCTGTGTACGCCCTCCCATTCAACAATGGCCAGGGCGAAACTTAAAACTCCCGCGATTATAAGAATTATCGTAGATACGTCCTTAAGCTGCGAGAGGGCGAGCTTGACAAGGCTCTGCTTCTTCTGTTTTTCAAATGCGTTCGGCCCGTGTTTTTCAAGCCTTTGCCTGGCTTCGGCGTCCGTAAGTCCGCTTTCAGGGGATACGGAGAGTTCCGCAAGAAGCTGTTCGCGCGGCTTTTCGTAAGCGGCGGGCAGCCTCTCTGCGGGGATTTCCGCCGCAGAAACGGTTTTTTCGATATTTTCCATAGGCGCTCCTTAAAATATTTATCGCGTCCCGATAAAACAATAATAATTAATTCAGATTTATTATATCCAAAAATAAGCTTTTTTGCAATAATTCAATGCTAAGAATTATATGCGTGAGAAAAATGTTCTTAAATTACAGTCAACACTGCGCGCAATCAGATTATAATTCTGCAATCCGGTCAGATATAAATAATCTCAAAACCCGCCGCAACATTGCTGAAAGCGTCGCTTCCGATAGCCGCGCCGTCGGCAACGACGGCATATTTAAGCGAGGTACAGCCGTAAAACGCCTCCGCCCCGATTGTGAGTACGGTGGACGGGAGCTCTATATATTCCAGCGATGTACAGGTCGCGAATGCATTTTCCCCTATCTCGGAGAGAACGCACCCCTCCTCAAACACCACACTGACAATCTTTGGCGAAGTACTGCCGCCGCCAGTCGTGCTCGTCACATAAAATAAGCCGGAGAGGATAATTTCCACCTCAGCGCCCACGGTCAGAGTTATTCCGCCGCCCTCCGCGCCCGCATTGTAAAATATGCCCGTAGGGCACTCGCTGACAGAGCGCGCCTGATATATAATCTCCGTAAGGGCGATACACCGCGAAAATGCGTCCTTGCCTATACTCTCCACGGAGAGCGGAATGTTCACGCTCTCAAGGGCGGTGCAGTTTTTAAACGCCGACGCACCTATAGTTACTATATTGTCGCCAAGAACGGCGGCAACTATCCCCTTGCCTTCAAAGGCGCTTTCGGCTATCTCCGTTACGGACAGATTCTGATATACGGAAGGAATATACAGCACGCCGTCTTCAGGCAGTGAGGATATGCCGGTGACGCTGTAAAATTTTCTGTCTGAAGAGAGGACAAATTCCAGCTCTTCCGAACACAACATTTCAGTATAGTCGTCGTCATCATAATAATTTCCGCAGTTTGCACATTCATAGCGGGTATATCCTCGTTCGTTCACCGTGGGAGCAACTGTAATTTCCTCATAGCTGTGGTCCGCGAACCCTGTGAGAGAGGCCTCGTCCTTATAGCTGGACTCGCAGTAAATACATTCATATACGTCATATCCCGCCTCAACGCAGGTTGCCGCAACTTTCACCAGCTTATAGTCGTGTTCAGCAACCGGCGGAATTGTGTCGCACTCTATTTTGTCGCACACATCACACTGCCTGTACTTCCTCCCCGCTTCAATGCAGGAAGCCTCTTTTTTCACTATCCAGCCGCCCATATCGTGTTCGGCGTAATCCGTGTAAGAGGTATCGTCAACGTAACTGTCGCCGCAAGATACGCAGACGTATTCGGTATATCCCAGCGAAAAGCACGTTGCAGCCACGGTTTTTGCAACATAGGAGTGCTCCCCTGCAACATTGCGGCTCAATACAGCTCCGCAGACTACACAGTCGCCGTACTCTTCGACCTCTTTATTGCAGTATTGTTCAGTGACCATACTCCACTCTTTCACAGTGTGGTCGGTCTTATCAGTATATGAATTTTCATCCACGTATTCATAATCGCAGTCCGTGCATTGGTACAGCGTATAGCCTTCCGCTCTGCAGGTGGGTTCAAACACAATCTCAGTATAGTCGTGGCCGTTCGGGGCGAGAACAAGTTTCTCCTCCGACAGGGCGGAGCCGTCCTCCGCAAAATATCCGCCGCAGTCCGCGCAGTAGAGGCAGGCTATATTTCCGCTGTCCGTGCAGGTGGGGTCAACGGCCTGCATAACGGTGAAATTGTGAGTATGCGCGGCAGATTCCCCGTCATCCACGGATATGTCGTCTTCATATATCCCCGAAGAGTCGTCAGCCTCTTCGTCAGAACAGGCCGTATAAGCAGAACTTCCGCCGTTTGCGGCAAGTTCCTTTGAACAGGCAGTTAAACAAAAGGCCGTCGCTGTTAAAGCGGCGGCGGCAAGCAAAGCAATTATCAGGTTCTTCATCTTTTGTTTCCCTTATCATATGCAGACGGCAAAATAATGTTCCGCCAATGTAGTCCCAGAGGCCGCCTCCACTTATACAGATTATAAAATAAACCTGAGTGAAAATCAATACCCGCCTGAAAAATTTTACAATTTTTCTGCCTTTACGCGCCGCCTGCCGCAGTAAACCCGCCGCGCCCCGAACAGGATTTACCTGTTTTGGGAGAGTACGACCAGCGTTTCCACATGCTTTGTCTGGGGGAACATATCGTAGGGCTGAATATAATCTATCTTATACGCGCTTGTTGCGGCATAGTCGGGGTTCTTTCTGAGTTCCCCGCCCTCCTCTTTCAGCGCGCCGAGCAGCACGCCGAGGTCGCGCGCAAGCGTTGCGGGATTGCACGAAACGAGAATTATTTTATCCGCTCCGCTTGCGGCCACGGCCTTTACTACAGAGCGCTCCATACCCTTGCGCGGCGGGTCGCACACGATTACCCGCCCTATGTCCGCGGTGGCCGCGAGTACGCCCTCCAGCTCGCGCTCTACCGCGCCGCATATGTTGAACATTTTTCCGTCAAGCCCGTTGAGCGATTTAAGCTCTTCCGCGCAGGCGGAGGCCTCCCTTACTATCTCTATTCCGTAGGCCGCCCTGCAATGCTTTGCAAGCAGCGCCGTGAGCATACCGCCTCCGCTGTACAAATCTATGGCCGCCGCGCCGCCGTCCGCCGCCTCCTCCACGATTCTTTGGTAGAGCCGCGTGCGCACGCTGTCGTTTACCTGCAAAAAGGTATTTGCGCCGGCACGGAATCTTACGCCCATATCCTCGGCCTCAAAAAACCCGCTTCCGCAGACGGTGAGCCACTCTTCGCCGAACACGGCGTTGCCGCTCCCCCCGTTTATATTCAGAAGCAGCGTGAAATCTCCGCTCAGGCGCGCGTTGAGGGCCGCCGCAAGCGGACGCGCGTCAATTTTATGCGCGGCGACGAGGGCAACTATAAACCTGCCGCCCACCTCGCGCACGACTATTCTGCGAATATCCCCGTCCGCGCTCTGTTCGTCGTACCCGACATAGCCGCAGTCCGCCATAAATTTTTTAAGCGCGGAGATTACAGCGGCGCACCATTCCGACTGAATGGGACAGTCCTCAACGGGAACTATTCTGTGACTGCGTTCGGCATAGAAGCCGACTGCATTCTCTCCGCCCGCTCTCCCTACGGGCAGAACGAGCTTGTTGCGGTAGCGCAGGGGACTGCAGCCCGCCTCTGTGGGGAGAACCTCGCTGTCCACGCCGGCAATTTTGAAGAGCGTGCTTTTAACCATCGCGCTCTTGAATGAGAGCTGAGCCCCGTAACTCATATGCTGGAGCTGGCAGCCGCCGCACTTTTCAAATACGGGACAGACGGGTTTTACCCTGTCCGCCGACGGTTTTAAAATTTTTTCGGCCTTGCCGTAGGCAACAGTACCCTTGACGGACAGCACCTTTATCTCCGCCTCCTCCCCTTCAAGGCAGTAGGGGACAAACACCTTGTACCCGTCCGCTGAAAACACCGCCTCGCCAGCCGTGCCGAGGCCTTCGGCCGCAGCCGTAAAATATTGATTTTTCTGCATAATTGAAAACCGCCCTCCGCGGCGCCGCCGCGGAGGGCGGCCTTGAGTTTATATAGCCGCCGCGTCTACTTTTTTATTCTGTAGACCAGCCTGTTTATCCAAATCTGCACTTTGAACATTATGTAGTCGTACACCCACAAAAACAGCGAGCCGATTACTATTATGAACAGCCAGATATATTCGTTAATAAAGTCGAAGAACGCCGATTGCCCGGCCGACGCGCCCAGCACGCCGTTGAAAACGACTATGTATGCCACATAGAGCGTGACGTCGAACCATATCATCTTGACGAGCAGCGCAATCCACCTGTTTACACTGTATTTAATCTGCAGACAGTTTGCCAGCGGGTGCAACCCGAAAAACATTATGAACGGTATCAGAGACCAGAACTGCGCCACCGCGCCGAAAATTATGGCTATGAGTACCGTGCCGAGATAGGCGAGAAAATCACCCAGAATAAACTGCTTTGAAAGGGGCACCATAAGCGCCACTTCGGCAATGAGAAAGCCCGTAGCTATAAGCACTCCGCTGAAAAAGCCGAGACTTAAAAATATGGCCGCCAGCGCGCACGATATGCCCGAAAGCGCTATCCGGAAAGATTTTGAATACCTGTTTTCAGGGGCGGGCAAAGGCTTGCTCCACAGACGGAATTTGCGCCGCTTTTTTGCAGACCCGCCTTCGGCTTCCTGCGGAAGGGTTTGCCGTACCTCATACTCTTCGTTATTGTTTTCGTTGCCGTTGTTGTCGTTTTTTTCTTCGTCCATTATATCGCCGCTTATCTGCAGCAATTACAAAGCATGTTCAGACACATATTCAACGCGCAGCACTGAATACACGTAGAACATACGCTGCCGCCCATCTGCTCATCTCCGCCGGACTGAACGCCCTGCCCCTGATAGACGGAGTTCTGTCCGCCCTGCTGTGCGTTGTTCTGCTTTGCATCGCCGGAAATTCTTTCTGAAAGTTTACGATAAGTTTCCTTATACTTCTGGTTGTCAGGTTCGAGCTGCATTGCAATCTCTAACTGCTTTTTGCTCTCGTTCATCCAGCTCTTCTTATAGAACACCACGCTCTGCAGATAGTGCCAGCGTGCGCTGCGCTCGTTGAAAGAGTCGAGCACGCGCTGAGCCTCCTGTATGTCGCCAGAGCGTATGAGTTCTTCCACCTTTTCAAAGGAGGTGCCGCCGCTTTCGGAGTTCTGGTCCTCCGCCAGCTCGCTCATAAGTTCGCTGTAAGCGGCGTCGAGCTTTGTGAGCATACGCGCAGCTTCATTGCCCTCTTCGCCGTCCTTGAAACGGTCCTCAAGGTACTTGGCGCGCAGCATTGAATAAGCTTCCTTTATTTCCTCTTCGGTTGCGCCTTCGGTAAGGCCCAAAAGTTCAAGATTTGACTTTTTCATTTTTCTCTGATTTGCTCCCGTTGACCCGCGTCCCGTACATAAGCTGGCGCGTCTTTACAGGTATGCCGCGCAGAATTATGTTGTCGGTGAGGTCGTGATTGAAATAAAATTTTATATTTGAAAGCCGCGTTCGCATATCCGCAAACAGACTGTCGAAAACAAATATAAGCTCGCTTTCGCCCTTCTGAACGGCCTTTTCCAACGTCTTTTCTCCGTAGGCGCGGTACAGCACGTTGTACCTGCCCTTCTTTACGTCCTTGTCGTAGTCGTCCAGCGCGTCCGCAAGGTATATCCACTTGCCTATGGCATAGCAGAGGGCAAAAGTGTCCTGCGTGGCGTGTTCTCCGAGGACTATGTCCGAAAGCTCCGCCATCATCATTGCAGATGGGTCGCAGGCCATATCTATGCTTGAACAGCCCGCCTTTTCAAGTTCAAACTGTTCGCCGAGGCGCGTTTTTATTATCTCCGTTATCTCAGGATGTTTTCTTAGTACCCGCCTGTATCCCCTGTTGTATAAAAAACGCAGCGCGCCGCGCCTGTCTCCGTCCTGTCTGTCGTCCGACAGTTTGTGATAGGCGAGGGCGGTGTTTACGCACGCCAGAAGGCGGGTAACTTCATCCACCGCGGCCATATTGCGCCGCCTTATGGGGTGTACCGCGCAACGCCGCCTTACTATCTGTACGTCCTCGCCGCGGATATTGTGCACAAGGGCGGACATAAACGCCATATCGTAGGTCAGCGCCGACCGCGCCACCTGCCCGCACTCCGCGCCTATGCTCTTGCACACGCCGCAGTACAGCGCCTTGTATAAGGTTTCGTCCTTTATAAAGAGGTACGGCCTGTCTGGATTTATATAGCCGAACATATTTTAACTTAACCGCCCTTCAGAGCTGGTAAAAACCTATTTTTTTATAAACCTTGGAGAGCGTTGCAGAAGCCGTTCTGTACGCGGCGGCCGCGCCCTCTTTGAGAATATCGTTGAGGTACTGCTTGTCGGCGAGCAGCCTTTTCTGTTCGCTCTGCACGGGGCCGAGTTTATCCGCAACCGCCTCTCCCACGGCCGCCTTGAAGTCGCCGTAGCCAACGCCTGAAAATTCGCGTTCGGCCTCCTCCATACTCTTGCCTGTAAACGCCGTGTAAATGGACAGAAGATTGCTGACGCCCGGCTTTGCCTCAGGGTCGTAGCGGACCTCGCTGCCGCTGTCCGTCACGGCGCGGCGGAATTTGCGCATTACCGCGTCCCTGTCGTCGTCCATAAATATTGTGCCGGCGGGGTTTTCCGCAGATTTGGACATCTTTTTGACGGGGTCCAGAAGGTCGCATATCTTTGCGCCTATTCTGGGATATACCCCTTCGGGCACCACGAACGTAGGCGAGTATATATTGTTGAACCTTATGGCTATGTCGCGCGTGATTTCAAGGTGCTGGCGCTGGTCTATGCCCACGGGCACCACGTCCGCCTTGTACAAGAGTATATCCGCCGCCATAAGCACGGGGTAGTCCATAAGCCCCATATTTATATTATCTGCGTGCTTGGCGCTCTTATCCTTGAACTGCGTCATACGCTCCATTTCGCCGACGTAGGTGAAAGTATTCAGCACCCACGCAAGTTCCGCATGGCAGGGAACGTGCGACTGAACGTATATGGTACACTTTTCAGGGTCGAGCCCGCATGCGAGGTACAGGGCGAGAAGCGACAGCGTTCTCTGCCTGAGTTCGGCGGGCACCTGCCGCACCGTTATTGCGTGCATATTGGCTATGCCGAAAAAGCAACGGTATTCGTCCTGCATCGCAACCATATTGCGTATGGCGCCGATATAGTTGCCTATCGTAAGCGCATTCGTGGGTTGTACCGCAGAATACAGCGTCTTTTTAACTTCTTCCATAAACTTCCCGTCTTGCAAATTTATTATAATTTACAATTTTATGAAAACATTTTAGCACACACAGAGGCAAAATGCAACACGATAGCGCACGGCATTTTTTACAATCACCAAAGTAAGCGGTATTTATCACTCTTTTTTCACTATATACACGAGCTTTCACCGCACGGATAAAAACGGCGGCGGCGCAATCTGCGCCGCCGCCGTTTTATATTCGGTTGAAATTATTTCTGTCCGTCAACAAATTTAAGAACTTCGTCAAACAGATTTTCCCGTTTTGCCGACTTTGTGAAGCGCACGGGCTTGTCGCGCAGGGCTTTAAGGCTTTCAGGCACCGCCATTGCCGTTGCGGCGTGCAGGCGCTTTATGCCCTTGAAACTGTCCTTTACGTCGTTGCCCGTGACGGCGTACAGCACGTCCTGCGGGAATTTATAGGGGCTGGCGGTGGAAACTACGACTATCTTGGTCGTATCCTTCTTGTTCTTTTCGCGCCAGTCGTTGGCCACCTTCATTGCGCAGCCCGTGTGGGTGTCCAGCGTGTAGCCTATGTCGCAGAACAGGTCGTAGATGGTCTCCACGACTTCGTCCTCTTCGGCATAGCCGCCGTCGAACGTTTCGGCTATGGCGGCGCGTTCTTCATCGCTTATGCTGTATGAACCCTCCTCCTTGAGCTGCCTCATCCTCTCCGCCGTTCTGGCCGCGTCCCTGCCGCTCATTTCAAACAGCAGACGCTCCAGGTTGGAGGATATGAGTATGTCCATAGAAGGGGACGTCGTCTTGTAGAACTCGCGGTGCATATCGTACACACCGCCTGAGAGGAAGTCTGTAAGTATGTTGTTCTTGTTGGAGGCGCAGTGAAGCCTGCGGACGGGCAGTCCCATCCGTTTGGCGTAGTACGCCGCGAGAATGTTGCCGAAGTTGCCCGTGGGAACGCAGAAGTCCACCTCTTCCCCCATCTCAATCTGACTGCCGCTGACGAGGTCGAGATACGCCGAAAAATAGTAGGCAATCTGGGGAGCGAGCCTGCCGAAGTTTATTGAGTTGGCAGAGGACAGTATTACGTTTTTTTCCTTTAAAATCTTTGCATAATCTTCGCTCGCAAAAATTTCCTTCACGGCGGACTGGCAGTCGTCAAAGTTGCCCTTTACTGCCAGCACGTTGACGTTGGCGCCCTCCTGCGTACACATCTGAAGTTTCTGCATTTTGGACACGCCGTCGTCCGGATAGAACACCATTATGCTTATGCCGTCGGCGTCCTTAAACCCTTCGAGCGCGGCCTTGCCCGTGTCGCCGGAGGTAGCCACGAGTATGAGTACCTTTTCCTTAATGCCGCAGATGTCGCAGCCCTTTCTCAACAGATAGGGCAGCACCGTAAGCGCCATATCCTTGAACGCGCACGTGGGGCCGTGGAAGAGTTCGAGAACGTAAAGCCCTTCCTCAAGCCTGACGAGGGGCGCGGGGTCGTCCCCTTCAAATTTTGCATATGCCGACTGAAGAGCGGCAAGAAGTTCCGCTCCGTTGTAGTCGTCGAGGTACTTCATCAGCACCTTTGCCGCCCTCTCCGGATAGCTCATGGGCAGCATTTCTTCAAGTTCCGCCCGCGTTACGGCAGGAAAGCTCTCCGGCACGAAGAGTCCGCCGTTTTCAGAAAGTCCCTGAACGATGGCCCTTGCCCCCGTAACTTTTTTTCCGCCGCGCGTACTTATAAAATTCATTGTGGCACACTCCTCTCAATAAATAAAAGAGAGCGCATAAAAATTGCGCTCCCTTAAAAAATAAGCTGTCTTACGTTTTAAGCGTACTTTGCAATAAAGTCGGGCAGTTCTTCAACAGGACAACTGCAGGTGATGGTAATCACTATGTTGTTGTCGTTGGAAAGCTTATCGAGCATAAAGAATATGCCCGCCATTTCAGAAAGCTGCTTGCCCGCTATGCGCGCAATACCGTCTATGTAGATGTATTCGTAATCGTGATTGCCTGCGGCAACGCCCTTTACGAAGCCGCAGAGAGCGTCCTCTCCCGCGATATTATAATCGTTCACGTCTATAAACCGCACGTTTCTTGAAAGGTCGTACATATACCTCTTGGTGTCGGTGATAAACGCGCTCACGCCCTTGGCATTAACAGCGTCCCTGTTGGCAGCGTCTATGAGTTTTTTCGTCTTACCCGAGCCCTTGGCGCCTGTTATAATTTTAATCATTAATATCCTCCTGTCATACCGTATGCGGTACTTTACTACATTTTAGCAAGAAACGGGAGGAATTTCAATACTTTTATCAAAATTTAAGTAAAATTTTATTTTATGCCCTTTACAAACTGCTCTATGCGCGCAAGTCCCTCTACCATCTCTTCCATAGAGAGCGCGTAGGAAAGGCGCACGCAGCTGTCGTCGCCGAAGCATATTCCGGGGGTAAGAGCAACCTTCGCATAGGAAAGAAACATATCGGCCATATCCATACTGCCGTTTATCTTCCTGCCGTCATAGCTCTTGCCGTAGAACTTGTCGCACACAAGCATAACGTAGAACGCTCCGTCGGGTCTGACGTAGTCGAGGCCGAGCGCTTTAAGCCCTTCCAGGATTTCCATCATCTTTTCGCGGCGGGCGGAGAACGCCTTAACCATCTCCTCCATAGGCTCCGTGGGGCCTTCAAGGGCGGCCAGCGCCGCGTACTGGGTCATCGTGTTTACGTTGGAAGTGGAGTGGCTCTGGAAAGAGGAAACCGCCTTTGCTATGTTTGCCGGCGCCGCAAGGTAGCCCAACCTCCAGCCGGTCATCGCATAGGACTTGGAAACGCCGTTTACGAGCAGGGTGAGTTCCTTCATTTCGGGGGACACCGCCGCTATTGAATAGTGCTTTTTGCCGCCGTAGATAAGCTTTTCATACATCTCGTCTGAAAGCACGAGTATGTTGTGCTTTATGCAGACTGCGGCGATAGCCTTTATCTCCTCTTCCGAATAAACCGCGCCCGTGGGATTTGAAGGGCTGTTGAAGATGAGCATCTTGGTCTTGGGGGTTATTGCCGCCTCAAGCTGGGCGGGGGTCATTTTAAAGCCGCTTGCGCGCGTTGTTTCCACAAATACGGGAACGCCGTTGCAGCACTTCACAACTTCAGGATAGGTGAGCCAGTAGGGCGCGGGGATGATTACCTCGTCGCCGGGATTAATCGTGGCGAACAGCGCGTTGAATATCGCGTGCTTGCCGCCGTTGCATATTATTATCTGAGAGGGCTCGTACTCAATTCCGTTGTCGTCTTTGAACTTCTTGCACACCGCCTTTTTGAGCGCGGGCAGGCCGGCCGCCGCTATATACCTCGTATAGCCCTTGTCCAGCGCGTCCTTTGCCGCCTGTACTATGTGGGCGGGCGTATCGAAGTCGGGTTCGCCGACGCCGAAGGATATTACCTTCTCTCCCGCGGCCTTCAGTTCCGCCGCCTTGGCGGACATAGCCAGCGTCATAGAGGGGGAAATGGTTGCAACTCTGTCAGAAACTTTAATCATTCTATTACTTCCTTTGGTACAAAAACGAGTTCGCTTTTGCGCACAATTTTTGCCCGTTTTTTTATTTTCCATTCAATTATACATAAAATAATTTATTTTGGCAAATGTTTGAATAAAATTGTGAAAGCGTTCGCAATTTGTTATTACACATAAAAATGCGTTAAATTCTGCTAAACGACGGTCGCAGGCCCGCGGAAAAACATTCCGCGGGCCTGCGAGCAAAACGTATTAATTTAGGAGTTTTGATGTACTTATTGTGTGCAATCTGAAATTTTTATTCCGCCGCGGACGGACATAGCCGTCCGCGGCAGTCCCCGCGCCGCTTTTGCTTTCAGGGTGCGGCACAGGCAGTTTACTGTTTTTTATCTTCCCCGGAGGGGTTTTTCGTCCCGGTCTTACAGGCGTCGCAATGAGGGCAGCCGCCGCAACTTCCGCAGTCGCAGCCCACGCTTTCGCCCTTTACCTTTTTGTAGATGAGGTATGCTATCACCCCTGCGGCAATCACGCCGACAACCACAATGGTCACAATTTCGCCTACGCCCATTTATAAGCCTCCGATTTTATTCCGCGCGCCCGGCACGGTTCTTTCCGCGCCTGAACTTCTTCCAGAACTTGGCCTTTTCAAGTTTGCCCTTGTTGTTGAAGTATATCAGCACGCCAACGCCTGCCGCAACCACAAGCCAGATTGCAAGCGGCCATATCCATGCAACTATGGTGTATACGGCTGCCGCCGCAATGTAGCTGGTTGCCAGCCAGAACAGCAACGTCCACCTGAACTTGCCCTTGGGCAGTTCCGCCCTTGCCGTGGCGCACGCCGCGAAGCAGGGTATTGTGGTCATATTGAATACTATGAAGGCTATCAGGCCTGCCACAAGCAAACCGTTTGAAACGGAACCCGTCTCCTGTATTGCTGCTATCATGGAGCCGACTTCCTCTATGCCCTCGTCGGTGGATATATAGGTCGCACCTATCGCCGCCGCAAGCGTGCCGAACGTAGCTATTACGTTCTCCTTTGCGATGAGGCCCGTGATGGCAGCAACCGCAAATACCCAGCCTGCCGTAGTGCCGAGCTGCGAGCCGAAGCCGAGCGGGGTGAATATGGGCTGAAGAAGCTTGCCTATAGAGCCGAGTATGCTGTTGCCCATATCGAAGTTGGCCGAAATCTCCTCTCCGTCTATCACCTGCGTGGTAATCATGCACTGCCACTGCCAATTGAAGTTGGACAGGAACCATATCACTATGGTGGAGATAAAGATTATGGTGAACGCCTTCTTTACATAGTGCTTTAACTTATCCCATACGTGCAGCATCAGGTTTCTGAAACCGGGTGCGTGATACATAGGGAGTTCCATTATGAAGGGAGGAACGGCGCCGCGCATAGTCGTGTTGCGCATCAGTATTACTGAGATTATTGCGACTATGATGCCGATAAGATACATAAAGAAAGTTATCAGTCCCGCGTCAAGCCCCACATTGAGATACTCTATGAGGGCGCCGCCCACTGCCGTAAGTATGGGCAGCTTTGCGCCGCAGCTGAAGAAGGGAATTACCCTTATCGTTGCCGTGCGCTCATTTTCGTCGGCAAGCGTCCTCGTGTTTATGGTTGCGGGAACTGAGCAGCCGAAGCCCATTATCATAGGCATAAACGCCCTGCCCGAAAGGCCGAAGCGGCGGAAAATTCTGTCCAGAATAAACGCCACGCGCGCCATATAGCCCGTATCTTCAAGTATAGAGAAGCAGAGGAACAGTGCAAGAATCTGGGGAATGAAGCTGAGTACAGCCGCAAGACCGCCCCAGATGCCGTCTACCACAAGGCTGCCCGCCCACGCGGCGGTGCCGCCCATTGCAAGCTCCAAGCCGTTGCCTATGGCGGAGGTGATAAAGTCCATTATGTTGAACAGTATCACACCCGGCGAACTTACGCCCGCGCTTGAGTAGAATATAGCAACGAAATCGTTAAGATAGTCGTTGCCCGTCTCCACGTCCTGCATAAAGCCGCCGCCTATGGCGTTTATGTACAGGAAGTCCTCCGCAAAGGTGACGTGGAATATTGCAAACAGTATTACTATGAATATGGGAATACCCCATATTTTATGAGTGAGTACCCTGTCGGCCTTATCCGACTTGGTGAGTACGGGTTTTTCCGCCTTGGTCTTTGCCGAAGTAAAATTTGCAGATATGTATTTATACCTTTCGTCGGCTATAACGGCCTCAAAATCCTGGTCGGGATACTTCTGACAGATAGAGTCGAGGACGTTCTTTGCCTCTTTGGACTCCGTTTCAAGCTCGTCGTTTTCAAGCAGCTTGAGCGCGTGGAACACGGGTGAGGAGACCTCTTTACTCTCAAAGAACTTCTGAGCCTCGCTTATCGGGCCGGCGAGCTTTTCTGAAAGCACGCTTGCGCCCTTGCGCGTAGCGGCCATCTCCACCGCCCTATCCATAAGTTCCTTTATGCCCGTCTCTTTGAGCGCCGATATGGGCACTACGGGAACGCCTATCCTCTTTTCAAGCGTTGCCGCGTCAATCCTGTCGCCCGATTTATCCACCGCGTCCATCATATTGAGAGCGACAATCACGGGTACGTCCATCTCTAAAAGCTGGGTGGTGAGGTACAGGTTGCGCTCCAGGTTGGTCGCGTCGACGATATTTATTATGCCGTCGGGTTGTTCGTTTAAAATGTAGTTACGCGCGATGACTTCTTCGGGGGTGTACGGCGAAAGCGAATAAATGCCGGGGAGGTCGACTATGGCGACGTGTTCCCTGCCGCCCTTGTAGACGCCCTCTCTCTTATCCACGGTTACGCCCGGCCAGTTGCCGACGTGCGCCGTAGAACCGGTGAGCGCGTTGAACAGAGTGGTCTTGCCGCAGTTGGGGTTGCCGGCCAAAGCAAAGGTCCTCACTTTACCACCTCCATTTCCACACACTCGGCCTCAGTCTTGCGAAGCGTGAGCTGATAGCCGCGGATAGTTACTTCCAGCGGGTCTCCCAAGGGAGCCTTTTTTACGAGCACGACCTCCGCGCCGGGGGTTACGCCCATATCAAAGAGCCGCCTGCGTATCCTGCCCTCGCCGCTCACGGCCTTTATCACGCCGCGCTCGCCGATTGCAAAATTGCAAAGTAGTTTGCCCATTTTTTTCGTATATTCTCCTTATTTATTAGGCCGCGCTGAAACCGCGCAACCGATTTGACAACAGAAATTCACGCCGCAACGGCAACCATTATGCGCGAAGCGAGGTTTTTATCCAGGCACAGCCTGCCCTCCTTCACCACCAGAATTACGTTGCCACCGTCCGACGAAAGGACGGTTATGCGCGTGCCCATAGTGATTCCCAGCTCCTGAAGATGCTTTTTCACCTTAACTTCGGCGCTGATTCTCTTCACCTCAACCTGCATATTGAGGGGTGCTATTGAAAGCGGCATCAAAAACTCCTTAAGCCCTGCAGAAAAACATTCCGCCGCTCCGCGTCTTAGTTTCCGCGCGGAAAACGCGGGCAAATAATTAACCTTGGTTTACAAGTAAATCCAATTATAGTATTGCTGATAGGGTTTGTCAACTAAAAATTAACCAATGCTAATAATTTTTGAAATTTATGTTAAAACACACAAAAAAATACCGCCGACAAGTTAAGCCCGCCCGCACACTTCCCATACACGGGCGGCTTTTGCAAGCCGCGCGCCCTTCCTCAAAATATAAAGGCGCGCCGTGCGGCGCGCCTTTCATAGTTACGTTTTGCAGTTTTCTGCTATGTATTTTTGCATCATTGCGTAACTTTCGGGGGATATGACGTGTTCCATTTCGCACGCGTCCCTGTTGGCAACCTCGTCCGAAACGCCGTGCATACGCAGAAAGGTGCGTATGGTGCAGTGCCTTTCGTACACAGAGCAGGCGTACTCCCTGCCGCTGTCCGTAAGGTGTATGTGCATTCCGTCCGTTTCCACATATCCCTGTGCGATTAGGATTTTTACGGCCTTTTGCACGGCGGGCTGGGATACCCCGACCGCCCGCGCAACGTCAATTCTGTGAACAAATTCCTGCTTGCCCGAAAGTATGAGAATAGTTTCAAGATAGTCTTCTGCAGACTGATTGCGCTTCATTCTTTCCCTCTGTAATTGCGGCCGCAACGCCGCAGTGATTGACGGTATTGTACCATAGTCCGCCGCATATGTCAAGGCGTTGACCAATCAACAGACTTACGGCAGCGGGCCGAGGACAAACGCGCCTTCCCGCCTGTTGCAGTCACTTGAATAACTTTGCAAATTGCCCCGCATATATGGTGCTGCTATTGCAGATTTATTCGGCGAGCTGATTTTCGCGCTCGGCCACGGTGAGCGCCTCCACCATCTGGTCTATGTCGCCCTGCATAAAGGTATCTATGGAGAACAGCGAAAGTCCTATGCGGTGGTCTGTCACCCTGCCCTGCGGGAAATTGTAGGTGCGTATTCGCTCGCTGCGGTCGCCCGTCCCCACAAGGCTCTTGCGGCGGGTGTCGTATTCGCTCCTGCTCTGCGAGTTGTAATAATCGTACAGCCTGGAACGCAGCACTTTGAACGCCTTGTCCTTATTTTTAAGCTGGCTGCGCTCGTCCTGGCAGGTGACAACTATGCCCGTGGGGAAGTGGGTTATTCTTATGGCCGTTTCGGTCTTGTTCACCTTCTGCCCGCCCGCGCCTGAGGAGCGGTAGACGTCCACCCTTATATCCTCGTCGCGGATTTCCACGTC
>CBCPNE010000126.1:0-9144 GCA_965120435.1 uncultured Clostridia bacterium | reverse complement strand
TTGAGCCGCCGTCCGCGACAATGTTGTCATCCACGCTGCCCGTCGTGCCGCTTTCGCCGACGCAAGCCGCAGCTATGCACATACACGCCGCCATAACCAAACAAACAATAAACTTTAAAAACTTCATAATTCTCACCTCAGTTGACAATCATATGGGCAGGCGCATATCCCCTTGACGCCTGTTTTTCAATGAGCGTTTCAATAAATTCACGCAGGGCTTCAGGCCGCTTTATCCCGCGGGTATTTTTATCGCAGCGGAACATACTTACTTACATAAAGTATAATCACGAAAAACGTGATTGTCAATAAAAAATCACGATTTTCGTGTATAAGTGCCATATGAGGGCTTTCGGGGAAAGACTTAAAGAACTGCGGACGGCAAAGGACGTAACGCAAAAACAGCTTGCCGAACAACTGAACGTGAGCGGAAATACCGTGCATTGCTGGGAATGTGACAAGCAGGAGCCTTCTATGGCAATGCTGCTTAAACTGAGTGAAATTTTTGAAGTATCGCTTGACTACCTTTTCGGCAAGACAGATTACTGACGGCGCACCGCCGCCGTCAGATTTTAAAAGCCTGCCGCGCTGTTGCGCGGCAGGCTCTTTATATATACCGTATAAATATTACTCTTCGTACACGCTGCGGGAAAGTACGCCAATATAGGGCAGATTGCGGTAATCTTCCGCAAAGTCCATTCCGTAGCCGACGACAAATTCGTCCTCCACCTCAAAGCCGACGTAGTCGGGCTCAATTCTTACCCTGCGCCTTGAGGGCTTGTTCAAGAGGGCGCAGATTTTAACAGAGCGCGCCCCCGACTTCAGGAAACGTTCGCGCAGGCAGGAGAGCGTGACCCCCGTGTCCGCTATGTCCTCCACCAACAGGACGTCCTTTCCGCAGACCTCAAACGGAGCGGGAACGGACACCTCCGCCTCTCCCTTTGAAATGGCGGCAGAGCCGTAGGACGACGCGGTTATGAACGCAAATTCCACGGGCGCGCTTATTTTGCGGACAAGGTCGGCAAAGAACACCGCCGCCCCCTTGAGAACGCACACTGCCGTAAGTTTTTTGCCACGGTAATCGCGCGAGATGCGCGCGCCCAGCTCATTCACCCGCCGCGCTATGCTCTCTTCCGAAAAGAGTATTTCCGCTATGCTTTCGTTCATCTGAATATTTCTCCGCACAATATATAATTCCGCGCGGCCGTATGCCGCGCGGAAAAACATTTACAGTGTGTTGTTTTATTTTAGTTGAGTTTGTCCTCTTCGCCCACAGAGAACGCGTAGACGTCCCTGTCCTCAGGGAAAATGGGGCCCGAAATCACGGGGAGATTGAGGGGTGCGACGTATGCCGACGCGGTGAGGTTAGTGACGGCCGCACGGAGATAGGGGAACAGAAGCTTGGTTCCCTCTATAACAAACTCCCTCTCCTGCGCGCTGCCCGCAACCATATCCTCCACCTCAAAGGTGCCGACAAGCGTCACGTTTATATTGAAAGGCTTGGGCTCTTCTTCGGTACTCTCAACTTTCAAAGACAGCGCAATGAAATTGAGCTTTTCGTTGCCGTTCACCTTTCTCACCTGGCGCGAAAACTGCGGTTTGATGTCAAGCTTGGCGTTGGGCTCTATCTTAACCCTGTTCATCTTAAAGGAAAGCTCTTCAGCACCTACGCCCCTGAAATTGATTTTCATAGTAAATATCTCCTGAGTTAATTTTATCTGCACTTATATTTTAAACCAATATTGTGTGAACAAAACATTGACGGCATAAAAAGTTGAATTTGATTTACAAAAAATGAATATACCGACGCCCGCGCGGCCTATCCCGCTTGATAAATGCAAAAATTTATAATATAATATGCGCGTGAAACCTGTAGATTTGGGCAGCATAAGAAAGCTGCTGCTGAACTGTGAAAAACCCTCCCGCTATACCGGCGGGGAGTTCGGGGCGGGAAAACCGCAATGGGGAAAATTCAACTTCTGTATGTGCTTCCCCGACCTGTATGAAGTGGGTATGAGCAACCTTGGGATAAAGATTGTGGCGAAGTCCTTTGAAGAGCGCGGAATGTGCGCGGACTTCTGCTTTGCACCCGGAGAGGACTTTGGCCGCGGAATCAGGGAGCTGGGCGTACCGCTCTTTTCCAACGGCCTGAGGGCGCCGCTCAAAGACTTTGATATGATAGGCTTTTCTCTGCAATACGAGCTGTGTTACACCAACCTGCTGTATATGCTTGACCTCGCGGGCATACCCCTGAGGCGTGAAGAGCGCGCGGGCAAGGGCTATCCCGTAATTGCGGCGGGCGGCCCGTGCGCGGTGAACCCCGAACCGCTGGCCGACTTTATAGACGTATTCTTCATAGGCGACGGCGAAAGCGTGGACGCAGACGCGGCGGAAATTTACCTTGAGTGCGGCGGCGCGACCGGGGAATTTTACCGCAGGATAAGTCTTATGGACGGCGTATATGTTCCCGCGCTCACCTATCCCGTCTGCCGCGACGGCGGGCGGATAGAAAAATTCGGCGGCAAGGGCAAAGTAAAAAAGGCAATAACCGACGACCTTGACGGCGCGGTATTCCCTGAGCGCATAGCCGTACCCAACTGCGAGAGCGTACACGACAGAGCCGTCGTGGAGGTGATGCGCGGTTGTTACCGCGGCTGCCGCTTCTGCCAGGCGGGATTTATCTACCGCCCGGTGAGAAAGCGCTCTGTAGCCACGCTCACCGCACAGGCAAGGGCGCTGATTTCCTCCAGCGGGTATGACGAGGTGAGCCTCAACTCCCTCTCCACCGGGGACTACGGCAGGCTGCCAGAGCTTTTAAAGAGCCTTAAGGGCGCGCTGCCGCCCGAAGTGACGCTTGCCCTGCCCTCCCTCAGGGCGGACAGCTTCGAGGGGGAATTTGCGCAGGACGCGCGCAGAATATCATTGACTTTCGCCCCTGAGGCGGGCACCCAGCGCCTGAGGGACGTGATAAACAAGGACATAACCGAAGAGGAAATTCTGAAGGCGGCGGAGAGCGCATTCCGCGCGGGATATTCCGCGGTGAAACTGTATTTTATGCTTGGCCTGCCCACCGAAACGGAGGACGACCTTGCGGGCATATGCGACATCTGCGCGAAGATACGCGCGCTCTATTCGCGGGAAAAACGTGCCAAGCCGCTGAGAATATCCGTGTCTGCGGCCACGTTCGTACCCAAGCCCTTCACCCCCTTCCAGTGGGAAAGACAGGCAACGGAAGCCGAAGTGCTTGAAAAACAGGAATACCTCAGAAATAATCTGCCGCGCGGAGTAAAACTGAGCTGGAGCGGCTACTACCCCTCCTTTCTGGAGGCCGTACTCGCACGCGGCGACAGAAGGCTGGGCGCGGTGATAGAGCGCGCCTACGCAAACGGCTGCATATTCGACGGCTGGGACAGCCGCTTTGATATGGACGGCTGGAAGAGGGCCTTTGAAGAGTGCGGCGCGGACGGCGCGGAATATGTGCGCGAACGGGCGGAGGACGAGATTCTGCCGTGGGACTTTATAGATACGGGCGTGGACAAGGCCTTCCTTCTGAGGGAGAGGGCGCTTGCCTATGCCGCAAAAGTTACGGGCAGCTGCCTTACTGATTGCAAGGGCTGCGGACTTCAGCGGCGCTGTCCCGCGGCGAGGGGGAATTATGATTGCGTTTAAGTACACCAAGACGGACGGCGCGGAATTTTTATCCCACCTTGACCTTCTGAGGCATACAGACCGCACCCTCAGGCGGGCGGGGATAGCCGTGAAATACAGCCAGGGCTTCAACAGGCACCCGCGCATATTTATGGGCAGTCCGCTGGCGCTCGGCGTGCGTTCGGTTGCGGAATACTGCGCGGTGGAAACGGACTTCGACGGCGACTTTATGGCGGCGTTCAACGCAAATTCACCGCAAGGCGTAAAGTGTACGGCATACAGGACGGTGGAAAACAACCCCAACTATGCGGCAAGCATCACGGCCTGCCGCTACGAGGCAGCCGGAAACTTCCCCCTGTCCCCTTCGGACGTACTCGACCTTAAAGACATAATTATCTGCGACAGGCGCGGCAGAACGGTTGACATAAGGCCGCGGATACTCTCGCTTGAAAAAAGCGGGACAAAGCTTGCCTTTACGCTGACCTGCGGAGATAAAAATCTGCGCCCGGACCTGTTCTGCGAGTGGCTGGAACAGACGTTCGGCGCGGCCGTTGAGGACATACTCAAGACGGAGAGCTTTGGCGGCTTTATATTCTGATTAACTGAAAGGCTGCGCGGCGGACGCGCGAACGACGTATGACTAAACAGACGCTATATTTTGACAACATATGCGGCACCGAAATTGCCGCGGCTACGGAAAACGGAAAACTTTCATACTGCGAATTTCAGACGGACGACGGCGGTCCTGCCGTGGGGAGCATATACAAGGGCAGGGTGGTCAACGTGCTGGAGGGTATGCAGGCCGCGTTTGTAGACTGCGGGCTGGAGCGAAACTGCTACCTCTCCGTGGACGACGCCGCGCCTTACGGCAAGGCGGGCGGGATAGAAAACCTTGTGCCGGGACAGGAGATAATGGTGCAGATAGCCAAGCCCCCGCGCGGAAAAAAGGGAGCGAAAGTTACGGCCTGCCTCTCCTTTGTGGGCAAGGCCCTGATATATCTGCCCGAAACCGACTTTATAGGCATATCCAACAGAATAGAGGACGAAGAACTGCGGCAGAGCCTTATGCTTGCCGCAAAGCGTGCAAAGAGAACGGGCGAGGGACTCGTGATAAGAAGCAACGCTCCGTTTCTGAAATATGAAGCGCTGTCCGCAGAACTCGGTCTGCTGAGAAAAGTTTACGGCAGAGTTGCCGAACGGTTTGACGGCGCGCCCGCGGGCAGCCTGCTGTACACGGATTTTTCACTGCCCGTGAGGGTAATCCGCGACTGTGCAGAAAACTCTGTGGAGCGCATAGTTACGGGGAACGAAGAACAGTACCGCCAAATTTCAGAGCTGTTGAACACGGCGCCCGACTGCGGCGGAATAAAACTTGAACTGCACGCAAAACGGCGGGATATGCTTGAAGAATACGGCATACTCTCCCAGATTAAGGACGCCTGCCTGCCGCGCGTGCCCGTGGGAAGCGGCGCGTACCTCGTTATTGAGCGCACGGAGGCGCTCACGTCAATAGACGTGAACACGGGCGGATTTACCGGGGAGGACAGCCTTGAATATACCGTGTATCACACAAACCTTGCCGCCGCGCGCGAAATTGCAAGACAGGTGCGCCTGAGGAACATAGGCGGCCTTGTGGTTACAGATTTCATAGATATGCGCTCCGAAGCGCACAGGGAGGCGCTCGTGAAGGAGCTTGAGGACGCGCTGTCCGCCGACCGCGCGCCCTTCCGCGTGCTGCCGATGTCTGAGTTCGGCCTGGTGGAGTTTACGCGCAAGCGCACGGGGCCCGGACTTGCGGCGTTTGCGCTGAAGCCCTGCCCGCACTGCAACGGGCTGACAAACTTTTCCGACGCCTTTGCCGCCATACTTATGCGCGCGGAGATACTGAAGGCGCTTGACGGCGGCGCGGAAGTCCTGAGCGCGGAACTGAGCTATGACGGACTGAGGACGCTGACGGAAAGGCGGGACATAGCCGACGATATACGCACGGCCTTCCCCCTTGCCGAAGTGTACCTTATTCCCGACGAGAGAAAAAAGTGCGGAGAACTGCGCTGCCGCGCACAGAAGAGGGGCTTCCGTCCCCCGCGCGAGGCTGTAAAATTTATCTGAAATGTCAATACGGGGCGTGCGCGTAAATCTTCCGCGCACGCCCCTTTGGTCACAGAAATTTTTTAAGTTTGCGTTCAAAGCCCTCTTCCACGTCTATCAGTTTTATAAGCAGTTCCTTTATCTCACCGTTCATATCCTCGCCGGCGTCGGTGAGCGTTGTTTTGAGGCAGGTTATGCCCGTGACGGTGCCCTTTATCATCATCTGCGCTATGTGCTGGGACGAATTGTCCGCCACGGTATTCATCTTTATGGCAGACCACATCATCGCCTTTTTCATCGCGCCCGGCTCCTTGAGTTCCAGCCCGAAGTTCTGCGCAAGCTGGGCCGCCCTGCCGCAGATGTGTTCGTACTCCTCGTGTTCGCGCATTATCTCTTCCTTTATGTCTACGTCGTCTATCTCCGGAAGAATGTCGGATATAGACTGAAGCGCAAGCTGCGCGTTGCGGTAAATTTCCGCCAACACCTCTGCGTCGCTCTTTTTGTTTTCCATTTTATCCTCCTCTTTTGATTAAGTATGCGCCTCCGCGCGCCTTATATTCAGAATTTGCCCCGTTTTTCGCTTGACTAAAAACGGGCGATGTGTTAAAGTATTCCCTGAGCCGCTCGGAACGGGCACAAAAGCGCTTAAATTTCTGATAAGCCGCCTGCGCCTTATATCAGGCGAAAATTCCGGCGAGACCGGCCAGAGGAGGCAAAAAACTTCAATGTATGCTATTTTTGAAAACGGCAGCAAACAGTACAGAGTGAGCGAAGGCGACACCGTCAAGCTCGAAAAGCTCAACGCAGGCGTAGGCGACACCGTGGAATTCCCCGTGATTATGGTGGCCGATGAAAAGGGCATCAAGCTCGGCGCGGAAGTAGCTGAAACCAAGGTGACCGCTACGGTAGTTTCTCAGGGCAAGGCGAAAAAGATTATAGTTTTCCGCTACAAGGCCAAGAAGAACGAACGCAAGAAACAGGGTCACAGACAGCCTTTCACCGAAGTGAAGATTACGGCGATAGGCGCGGCAAAAAAGGCAAGTAAAGCCAAAAAGGCTGCGGCAGAAAAAGCTGAAGCCAAGGCTGAATAATTTACGGGAGGACGAACAGAATGTTGCTTTTAAATTTATTTGCGCATAAAAAAGGTACAGGTTCTTCCCACAACGGCAGGGACAGCGAAGCAAAGAGATTGGGCGTTAAGCGTTCCGACGGACAGTTCGTGCTTGCAGGAAACATCCTTGTAAGACAGCGCGGCACCAAGTTCAGACCCGGCAACAACGTAGGAATCGGCAAGGACGACACGCTGTTTGCGCTGGTTGACGGCACCGTCAGGTTTGAAAGAGTGGGCAAGGACGGCAAGCAGGTTTCCGTTTACGCCGCCGAATAATTCCGGCGGAAAAGCGCGGCCGCACAGGCGGCTGAAAAATTTAAACTTCAGGCGGCGGACAAGTGCGTTCCGCCGCCTTTGCTATGAGGTAATTTTATGATAAGAGTATTTCCGCTGAACGATTTATATGAGAGCGCCTTTGCCGACATGTTCGCGGCCTACTACGCCGAACTCGGCTGCGAAGACGACGCGCTACACCTCGTGAAGGAGTATGTGGTGCCGGACCTTCTGGCTGGCCTGCTGAAGATAGACCTGATTGAGGACGGTTCGCCCTGCGGCTTCTGCATATACCAGATTGACCGTCCCGGCAACGACTGGAACTTCAGGGACGGCTGCGGGGACATACGAGAGATTTATATCCTCCCCGAACACAGGGGCAAGGGGCTGGGCAGGTTCCTCCTCTTCACTGCCGAAATGCGCCTGAAAGAGGCGGGCGCCGCGGAAGTGTACGCCCTGCCCGACGGTGAGGCGTGCGACTTTTTTGCCGCCTGCGGCTATGAACTGACGGACGACGTATGCGCAGAGCTTGACTGCAACGTCTATGAAAAGAAACCCGGCGTTGACTGCGGTAGCTGTAAAAACGGAAATAATGGCTGAAATGAAAACATCTGAAAAGCCGTGAGGGACTCCGTCGCGCTCTCCCCACGGCTTTTATATTGCCCGGATTTAATACCATACGGCGAGGACAGCGCAAAGCCTGTACAAAAAATTTCGGCGTGCGATATGGACAAAACGGATATTTTGTGATAAAATACGGTTATGAATAAAATTGTATATGCGGGCAAGGATAGTATCCGTGCGGGCGAATACGCGGCTTCGCGTAGATACTGGCAGTTTGTGCGCTGTTCCGCAAAGGGCGAAGCGCTTAGCGGCAGAACTGCAGAACCTTACGGCAGGAACGATATTCTGGTTATACCGCCGCTGACGGCCTGCACGCGCACGCCCGACGGAAACGCCGATACTTACATATTTATGGAGGGCACCGCCCTGCCGTTCAGAGCGCCTAAGGCCGTGGCGGACGAACGGGGCGGCGGGCTTGCGCACGCATTCAGCCAGGCCGAGAGCTACTTTGCAGACGAGAGCCCCAAGAGCGCGGCCGTGCTGTCCGCCCTCGGAAACCTCATAGTCAGCTATATAATAGCGCAGACAGAGCGCCCCGCATACTCCCCCGTAGTGGAGGGCATACGCGCGGATATAGAGGCGAACATCAGCACGGCGGGCTACGCGTTGGACGCCTTTATACGCGGCCTGCCGCTGAACTACGACTATGTGCGCAAACTGTTCAAGAGCGAGACGGGCGTTACCCCGCACGAATATCTGATGTCGGCAAGGATGCAGCTTGCGGCAAGGCTTATTCTGAGCGGAATGAGCAACCAGTACAGCAGGTACAGCGTATCGCAGATTGCAGAGATGTGCGGATTTTCTGAACCGCTGTATTTTTCGCGGGTGTTCAAAAAGTATTACGGCACGCCTCCCTCCGAATACGGCGGATAAATTGCCGCGCATATATGGGCGGATTATTTTAATTGGCGGCGCACTATGCCGCAACAAATTACGCGCGGCACTATGGCGCAATTAAACGGATATGCTAAAAGCGACAATTCCGCCGCGCAAAAATTTGCGCGGCGGAATTAACCTGTAATCAACCTTTAAGCTGTTTTATCTCCGTATATGCCATTACGAAAGGCCCCGTCCCCTTTGCGTCGTTTTCCACTACGGGTTCAGAGATATAGTATTCAAATGTGCCGTCGCGGCGGCGGTTGTTCTCCGGGCCGAGCCCTGCCATAAGGCAGATACCGCCGAGGTTGAGTTTGCCGTCCGTTTCGGTGAGATACTCCTTGCAGATGCCGTCAAACACCTCTTCCCCCACCTTTGCGAACCGCTTGTCAACAAGGCCGAGGCGCGCGCCCTTCATCATAGCGTATGCAATCATTGCACTGCCCGACGTTTCAAGGTAATTGCCCTCTCTTCCGCCCTGGTCCACCACCTGATAGAACATATGCTTGTCGCCGTCTATGTACTGC
>CBCPNE010000125.1:0-3199 GCA_965120435.1 uncultured Clostridia bacterium | reverse complement strand
GGTTGCGCTCGGCTGGCTGCTCACAAAGGTGACGGCGCCCATAGTCGGCGCTACGAAGGTGCGGCATATCGAGGAGGCGGTTGCGGCTGTAAACGCAGAACTTTCCGAAGAAGAAATTGCATATCTGGAAGAACCTTATGTGCCGCATAAACTTGTGGGCGTCATGCAGTTCAATCATTAAAAATTATATAAGGAGAACAGTAATATGGACATTTTACAGAGGGAGTTAAACGGGGAGCTTATCCGCACGGACGACCCCGAATATGGCAAAATTATCGGCACTATTACAGAGACGATGAACGCGCTTGCGGCATACAACCAAAGGCCGCCCTTCGACGAGGGCAACCGCGCGGAAATAAGCCGGATACTCGGCTATGAAATCGACGAAAGTTCGGCCATACTGCCGCCCTTTTATGCCGATTACGGCCATAATATCAGAATAGGCAAAAACGTGTGGATACAACAGGGCTGCACGTTTATGGACAGAGGCGGCATAACTATAGGTGACAACGTGTTCATCGCGCCCAAGGTCAACCTTGTAACGCTTAACCATTCGCTTGACCCCGCGCTCCGCAGCGCGACGGTGGCTAAGCCCATCGTCATCGAGGACGGCGTGTGGATAGGCATAAATTCCACGGTATTGCAGGGCGTTACCATAGGCAAAAATTCGGTGGTCGGCGCAAATTCCGTCGTCACGCACGACGTGCCTCCCAATACGGTAGTCGCAGGCAACCCCGCAAAATTTGTAAAGAAGATAGATGTCAAATAATCAGGTCCGCCCGCCAAAAAAATTTTACGGCGACGGTATTTATTTGACAAACAGCAAGCTAAAATATATAATAAGTAGGCAAAGGCTGAAGCTAAATGTGGTTCCCAAAAGTATTTGCGGAATCACTTTTGTTATTTGTTTGAAAACATATACGGCGGGCGGGTCTTTCCGTGAAGGCGTGCGGCGGTTGAACCGTCGGAGGCAGCCGCGGCCCGTCCGGACGTTTTATCAAGGAGAACAGGAAATGGCAGACCAATACATTGAAATGACGCAGAAGAATCTGGACGACCTTAAAAAGGAGCTGGAATATCTCGTAAAGGAGAAGCGTCCTGAGATTATAGAGCGCATAGCCGAAGCGCGCAGCCACGGCGACCTCTCTGAAAATGCCGAATATGACGCGGCGAGGGAGGAACAGCGCTCCAACGAGGGCAAGATTGCCGAACTTGAATATCAGATTAAAAACGCCGTTATAATCGCGGAGGTTACAGACAATTCCTACGTTCACCTCAACAGCAAGGTGACTGTCGAGGACGAGGAATTCGGCGACAGGGAAACTTACACCGTCACAAGCGTAACCGACGTGGACGTAATGCACAACCGTATCAGCAGCGAATCCCCCGTGGGCTCGGCGCTGATGAAGAGGCGCGCGGGCGACGTGGTTACGGTAAGCTGCCCGGACGGCTCTTCCTACAAGCTTAAGATTGTGGCTATCAGCTGACTGAAGTAATTCAACGCAAGCAGCCGCAGGAGGTATTTTTATGGAAGAAAAGCAGGCTGCGCCCCTCACCGAAGAGGAGGAGAGCGAAAGGCTCGCCGAACAGGCGCAGATAAGAAGGGAAAAACTCAGCAAACTTACGGCCGAGGGCAGGAACCCGTATGAAAAGGTCAGATACGCCGTCACGGCAAATTCGGCTTCTGTAAAGAACAGCTTCGGGGAGCTTGAAGGCAAAGAAGTTTCGCTTGCGGGCAGGCTTATGTCCCGCAGAATAATGGGCAAGGCCTCCTTTTCGCACATATCCGACCGCGACGGCCTCATTCAGATTTACGTCAGGCGGGAGGACGTCGGCGAAGAGGACTATGCCTCCTACAAAAAGGACTACGACATAGGCGACATCGTCGGCGTGCGCGGCATTGTGTTCAGAACGCAGACGGGCGAAATTTCCGTACACTGCACGCATATAGAGATGCTCTCCAAAGCTCTCCGCCCCCTGCCCGAAAAGCAGCACGGCCTGACCAATATCGACCTCAAGTACCGCCAGCGCGACCTTGACCTTATCGTCAACCCCGAAGTGCGCGGCACTTTCATAAAGCGTTCCGCCATAATCCGCGAGATAAGAAATTATCTCGACGCGCGCGGCTACCTGGAGGTGGACACCCCCGTGCTGACCACGCTGGAGATAGGCGCGGCGGCGCGTCCCTTTATCACCCACCACAACGCGCTGGACATAGATATGTACCTGCGCATAGAGACCGAACTGTTTTTAAAGAGGCTGATAGTGGGCGGCCTTGAGCGCGTGTACGAAGTGGGTAGAATTTTCCGCAACGAGGGAATGGACGCCTTCCACAACCCCGAATTCACCACGGTTGAAATGTATCAGGCGTACACCGACTATAAGGGAATGATGGACCTCATAGAGGATATGTACAGGACCATCACGCGCAACGTCTGCGGCTCTGACAAAATAGTTTATCAGGGCACGGAGATAGATATGGGCTCGCCCTGGAGACGCCTTACAATGAAAGAGGCGGTTAAGGAGTACTGCGGGGCCGACTACGACAGCTGGGACAGCGACGAACAGGCGCGCGCCTGCGCTAAGGCGCTCGGAGCGGAAGTGGAAGAGGGAGATTCTGCCACCCGCGGGCATGTACTCATCGCGCTGTTTGAAACGTTTGTGGAGGACAAGCTCGTCCAGCCCACCATAATTTACGACTATCCCGTGGAAAATTCGCCGCTTGCAAAACGCAAGCCCTCAGACCCCGCCTTTACAGAAAGGTTTGAATATTTCATCTGCCGCAAGGAATTCGGCAACGCCTTTTCGGAACTGAACGACCCGATAGACCAGAAGGAGCGCTTTGTTAAGCAGGTGCGCGAAAAGCGGGCGCAGGAGCCGGGCTGCAAGGCGCAGGTGGACGAAGATTTCATCGCCGCTCTGGAATACGGACTGCCGCCCACGGGCGGACTGGGAATGGGCGTGGACAGACTTGTTATGCTGCTCACGGACAGCCCCACAATAAGGGACGTCATCCTGTTCCCCACGATGAAACCCAAAAAGTGAAGCCGCGTAGGCGATATAAATTAAACATATCACGACGGGCGGCGTAATCACACCGACCCGTCTTTTTTCAGGATTTTGCGCACGGAGCGGCGTTCTGTGCCGTCCATGGAGATATATGACCGATTACCGTATTTATGAGCAGCTTAAAAAGGGA
>CBCPNE010000124.1:0-3223 GCA_965120435.1 uncultured Clostridia bacterium | reverse complement strand
TCTGTCCGTCCCACCACGATAGGTCATATACAGCGCGGCGGTTCACCCTCTATGGCAGACCGTATGCTTGCCGCCCAGTTCGGCAACAAGGCTGTCCGCCTTCTCAACGACGGCATAGGCAACAGGGTTGTCGGTATCCGTAAAAATGAAATAATTGATATGGATATAATTGAAGCTGTAAATATGAAGAAAAAATTCAACTATGAACTGTATGAAACTTTGCAGATGATTTCAATGTAAATAGATAGCCGTTTTTGCAACGGCTTTTATGTTGTAAAGAGTGCTTTGGTATAGAGGAAAATGATTTTAACTATTTGCTTGAGCCCGTGCATAGACGTCAATATGGAAGTTGACAGCTTAAGTGTGGGCAAGACAAACAAAATTCTGAACAAGCGCATTTATTTTACGGGTAAGGCAATAAATTCCGCCCGCGGACTCAGACGGTTGGGGGCGGACGTCTACGCCACCGGCTTTATGTATGAGGACAACGGCAGACTGTTTGAACAGGAACTGCACTACGAGGGCGTGCCCTATAAATTCGTATGGTGTCCAGGAAGGGTGCGCGAAAATTACAAATTTGTAGATAACAAGTCTATGCTTACTGAGGTAGACGACATAAGTCCCGAAGTGAGCGAAGATAAAAAGAGAGAGCTGATAGAGCGCGTAGCCGAACTTGCTTCACGCAGCGAGGCGGTAGTGCTTTCGGGCGGGCTTGCCAGAGGAATGGCTCCCTCATATTACAGGGAAGTGTTGTCGGCTGTTCCGGAAGGAGTAAAAAAGATAGTTGATACTTCTGGCGAAAGGTTGTTTGAAGCGCTTGAGTGCGGAGTGGATATAGTAAAACCCAACCTGTTTGAGCTTCAGACAACTCTCGGCATAACGGTGAACAGCAGGGAAGAGATTTTATTTGGTTGCCGTGAACTGCTGAAAAGGGGGGCAAAATATGTGTTGCTTTCTCTCGGAAAGGACGGCGCTATTCTTACGGACGGACAGCGTAACTTGTACTGTAAAAGCATAAATGTTGCTATGAATTCCACCATAGGGGCGGGAGACGGAATGGTTGCCGCCGCAGCGTTTGCGCTGGCAAAGGGCGGTGATATGGAAGACATTCTCCGTTGCGGTGTGGCGGGCGGAACGGCCGCCGTAACGACGCCTGACAGCATAACGTTCAGAAAGGAAAAGTACGACGAGATTTTAAACGGGCTCTGCGTCACTCAATTCTGACTTTAGCCCGATATGCGCGTATGCGTGCTGATAAAATTGCCAAAGAAAGGAGAATAATATGTGGGATAAAAACAGAGCGCAAAAACTGATGAATGTTTTACATTATGACGCTTTTGCCATGCAGCATATCATAGATGTGGACAAGTATGTGGGCAGTATGAATTCGGGCGAGGACCTCTGCGGCAACTACGCCGGATTCTGCGAATTCTGCTCTAAATGGATGCAAAATCCCTGCGTAACCGCATACTACATAAGCGAGCGTTATAAAACTGTTATGCCTTTGCTTGAAGCGACAGGTGTAACCGAACCTCCCGTGGTTCAGAGTATAACCGATGTAGACAAATATTTTGGCAGCGAAGGCTTCGGATGTGACCTCTGCGGCAGATATGCGCCTTTTTGCTCGGTCTGCGATAAAGGTTTGCAAAATCCCTGCGGGGAGGCCTATGTAAAATACAAGGCTCTTGCCGGGGAGCGGATTATGGTTGCCGAATTGGCAAACAATGGACTTGAAACAAGCGGCAGTGCGCCTTGGAGCGATGCCGAAGTGGTTGCGGCTGCGTCTGCGACGGGCCGTGAGTCCAGCCGTAGATTCAAGATAGGCACGGCAAGAAGGCGTGCATGAATAACTGAAACAAGGGCGGTCTCTCAAGACCGTCTCTTTTTTATCGGCCGCGCATCTTGTCAGTTGCCGTCGTGAACGACTTTTCAGATATTGTTGCAAAGCTGAATTGAGGTGAAATTATGGATAGTGCAATACTGGACAGATTGATAGAAATTCTGTGCGTGGAGCGCGGGGAACGGCCGCCTGCTGTTTCACTGGCAAAAAAGCACGACATTTTCCGCGCGTTGTGCAACGTAAGACCGCCCAAACCGACGACCGAAGAGTTTCTTCGACTTCAGGACGAGTATCTGTCTGCGCTTACGATTGAACGCGGAGTTGTGGATGTAAACGCTTTTATCTATCACGACAATATTGTGCTCTGGCGGGGCGACATAACAAGACTCAATGCCCAGGCCATAGTAAATGCCTGTAACTGCGCTCTTTTAGGTTGTTTTCAGCCGCTTCACGGCTGCATAGACAACATAATTCATTCCAACGCAGGCGTGCAGGTACGGCTTGACTGTAATGAGATTATGCAGGGAGAAAAGGAGCCTAACGGCAGTGTAAGGGTTACAAAGGCCTACAATCTGCCGTCGGAATACATTTTTCACACCGTAGGTCCCATTGTGAATGGCGGTGTTACAGCGCAAAACCGCAAAGACCTTGAGAGTTGCTATAAGTCGTGCCTTGAAATGGCGGCGGAAATGGAGCTTGAACATATTGCTTTCTATTGTATTTCCACAGGAGTTTTCGGCTATCCAAAGGCTGAGGCCTGTCGTATAGCCGTGCATACGGTCAAGGAATTTTTAAGGTCTCGCAAGCTGAAAGTCATATTCGATGTGTTTTCGGCTGAAGATGAAAATATATATAGTAAAGAACTTGAAAAGTCTGTCTGATTTCAGGTTAAGCTACAACTTAAACTGTTGTTTTAACACAGCAGGTTTGCTCGTTTTTCATAGGTTGTTCATAAAGTTTTAATCACAGGAAGATATAATATATGCGGAGAAAGAGATGTGATATGAGAATAAGAAAGATAATTTCCGCCGTTATTTGTGCGGCGGCTATAGCAATTCTTCCGTCGGTTGCGGCTTGTTCTGAGCAGGTTTCGGTAGTAAGTATTGAAAAGACGGGGTCTACCGACACGCAGGTTATATATACGGTATATTATTCAGACGGCAGTACATCAAATATCGTTGTAGACAGCTCGACGGACGGAATTTCTGCGTCGGAGCTTGTGCAGGCGCTGTATGAAAGATATAAGGAGGAAACGGATGGCTATGACCTTACCTATGATGAGTTTCTTAAAATGTATCTTACAGTGAGCGACAGTACCACAACTTCCAATATAAATTACTGCCTTCAGTCCTGTCTTAAGATTTATTCTGAATTTGTTGAAAC
>CBCPNE010000123.1:0-3939 GCA_965120435.1 uncultured Clostridia bacterium | reverse complement strand
TTCATATGAAGGTCCTCGGCCTCCGCCATCATATCTGCGGGGATTTCATCCTTGTGGTACTGCTTGCCGTCGTCCGAATCGTAAATTTCGGCGTTCATCTCTATAAGGTCAACTATTCCGCGGAAAGTTGCCTCTTTGCCGATGGGGAGTTCGATGGGGATAGGGTTGGCGTTGAGCCTCTCCCTCATCATCTTTACGGCGCGTTCAAAGTTTGCGCCGTTTATATCCATCTTGTTGACGTAAGCAATGCGGGGTACCTTGTACCTGTCGGCCTGGCGCCATACGGTTTCAGACTGGGGTTCAACGCCGCCCTTTGCGCAGAAAGTTGCTATTGCGCCGTCCAGCACGCGCAGGGAACGTTCAACTTCAACGGTGAAGTCAACGTGTCCCGGAGTGTCGATAATATTTATGCGGCATTCGTCTGCCTTGGCGCCGCCCGTGCGTATCCAGTGGCAGGTGGTTGCGGCGGAGGTTATGGTGATTCCGCGCTCCTGCTCCTGCACCATCCAGTCCATAGTTGCCTGGCCGTCGTGAACTTCGCCTATCTTATGCGTTCTGCCCGTGTAGTACAGAATACGCTCTGTAGTAGTAGTCTTGCCGGCGTCTATGTGCGCCATGATTCCGATATTGCGGGTATGAAGTAAATCGTATTCTCTTGCCATATTAACTCCCGTAATTCATCAGAACCTGAAATGTGCGAACGCCTTGTTGGCTTCCGCCATTCTGTGGGTATCTTCCTTTTTCTTTACGGTGCCGCCCGTGTTGTTGTATGCGTCCATAAGCTCTGCTGCGAGCTTGGCGCTCATACCCCTTTCAGAACGCTTTCTGGTATTGATTACCAGCCAGCGGATTGCAAGGGTCTGTCTTCTTTCGGGCCTGATTTCTATAGGCACCTGATAGTTGGCGCCGCCTACGCGCCTTGCCTTTACTTCCAATACGGGCATGATGTTGCTCATTGCCTGATTGAATATATCCATAGCGTCCTGTCCGAGTTTGGAGGACATCATGCTGAACGCTTCGTAAACTATGTTCTGCGCCGTGCCCTTGTTGCCGTCGTACATTATCTGATTGATAAGCTTGGTTACGACCTTTGAATTATACACGGGGTCGGGCAGAACGTCCCTCTTGGGAACGTTACCTCTTCTGGGCATAATTTAACTCCTTTATAATATATTTTGTTAAGGGTAAACCTTAAATAAGCTGTTACTTGCCAGAGCGGGCTTACGGCTTGTATTAAACGAGCCGGCAGCCGCACCGCGCAAAACTGCGGCGCACCGCGTCTGGTAGCAATCCTTCTCCGCCCGTCCGCCTCACGGCGCTGCGGCGAATACTGCCTACTCTTGTCGGTTAAGGGAAGATATACTCCGAACAAGTAGGGTCTGTTTAACTTGCTTTAAAAATAAAAACGATTAAGCCTTGGGCTTCTTTGCGCCGTAGCGTGAACGCGCCTTTTTGCGCTTTGCCACGCCCGCCGTATCCAACGCGCCGCGCACTATGTGATAGCGCACGCCGGGAAGGTCCTTTACCCTGCCGCCGCGGATGAGCACGGAAGAGTGTTCCTGAAGGTTGTGGCCTTCGCCGGGAATATAAACCGTGCCTTCCTGCTTGTTGGTAAGGCGTACCCTGGCAATCTTTCTTATAGCTGAATTGGGCTTTTTGGGCGTGGTCGTAGTAACCGAAAGGCATACGCCGCGCTTCTGGGGGCAGTTGTCAAGTATGGGTGACTTGGACTTGTAAACCTGCTTTTCCCTGCCGTGCTTGATAAGCTGATTGATTGTAGGCATTCTGTTTCCTCCTTGTTTTACTCGGCCGAAAAGGCCTGCGGAATATATCTTTAACCCCGCATCACCCCTTAAATGAATACGGTTATAAAGGCTTGTTGCGCTGCTTTTCCTGCAATAGCGCAGACCGCCCTGAACATAGCGACCCACGCTAAAGCATAATAGCAACGGGTATTTTATCAAACGATTAATAATTTGTCAACAAAATAACGGAAAATTTATAAATTTGAATAATGCAAGGCTGGGAAATTTCAGAAAGAGGGCGCGAAAGTGGGGGGGGGGGAGGGACCCCCTCCCCCCCCCCCCACGCCTTATTTTACGCCTCATTGTCATTTTGACCGAAGTCCCACGAAAGGGGGGACGAAACGGAAAAATATCTGCCGTTTCCCTTCGGGAGCCTCGGCAGAGCGTCGTCACTTTGTTCCCCGCGCGCGCAGGAGCTTTTGCCCCGCCATTGATTTTAGCGGGATTTCTCCACGCGTTCGCTTTGCTCACTTGGTCGGAATGACAAGTATTAAAAACGCTCACTCAGCCGAAATGACAAATACCCGATTAATCTACTCCCATTATTTCTTGTATAAACTTTTCATAATCATCCCTGCCGGCCTTGATGAAATCTATCGCGGCGTAGGGGTGTACGTTGTAGATGCCCGTAAGAAGATATGCGGTATCATACCCCCACCTGACCTCTTTTGAAAGCGGGTTCATATACTCGCGTATAAACTTCAGAACGGGTTCCATTTTATACTTTGGATTTTTGAGGAAACCGAGCAGGGCTTCCGTATAGCAGTTGCCCGCACCCCTGCCCATACCGCAGACGGTGCCGTCAAGATAATTTACGCCCTTTGCGCACGCCTCTATGGTGTTGGCAAAGGCCAGCTGCTGGTTGTTGTGCGCGTGTATTCCTATCTGCTTGCCGTACTTTTCGCCCGCCTCAAGATACATATCGCAGACGCGGCGAATTTCTTCCGGGTAGAGCGAGCCGAAGCTGTCCACTATTACTATTATGTCTACGGGGGACTGGCCTATTATGTCCAGCGACTGCTTCAGGTTGCTCTCCTGGGTCTTGGAGATGGCCATTATGTTGCAGCTCGTCTTATAGCCCATTTTGGCGCAGTACTCTATCATCTCTATGGCGGAGGGCACCTGATGCACGTATGTGGCTATGCGGTACATATCTATCACGGATTGCTTTTTGGGAATGACCTCTTCCTTAAGGTCAACCCTGCCCACGTCAGACATTACGCTTATGAGCATATCCGTATTGTTTTCGCCGACTACGGAGCGGATGTCCTCCTCTTCGCAGAACTTCCACTTGCCGAACTTTGTCACGTCGAACAGCTTCTTTGAAACCTTGTAGCCGAACTCCATGATATCCACGCCCGCGGCGAGATTGGCGCTATACAGCGCCTTTACAAAGTCGTCTTTGAAATAGAATGAATTTACTATGCCGCCGTCGCGCAGGGTGGCGTCGAGTATTTTTACGCCCTTTCTGTACGACTGAAGATTTCCTACGCCTTCCATAAAACGTCCCCCCTATGTAATCAATACACCGATTATATCAGCGGCGGAGCCGTTTGTCAATAATAAACTTTAAATGCGCGGTAACGCCTTCCGAAACGGCTGCGCGCATACGGAAAGCCGCCCGCGCACTTTAAAAGTGCGCGGGCGGCAAGTGATTAGCGATAAGCGTTTTGCCACGCAAAACGCGTGATTATTGCTACAGCAAGTCGCCTTCGGCACCACCGCGGCGTTTACGTTAAAATTCAATTCAGAACTACGTCCTGCAGGCTGTTGTAGCGTTCCAGCGCGGCGGCGCGCAGCGAGGATATATCGTAACCGCCCGAAAACGCTTCGTCGCAGATGGCCTTGGCGGTGAAGATTACGCTTGCGGGGAATTTTAAATTTCTTATCTCTGTGAGTACGCGCCCGCTCTGGCGGGTACCCATAAAGTCGCCACCGCCGCGCAGCTCAAGGTCGGCTTCGGCTATTGCAAAACCGTCAGAGTTGTTCTTTATGACGGACAGCCGCTCGCGGGCCTGGGGAGTGTCCGAGCCCATAAGCAGAAAGCACCAGCTCTTTTCCGCTCCGCGCCCCACCCTGCCCCTCAGCTGGTGCAGCTGGGAAAGGCCGCAGCGTTCGGCGTTGTATATCACCA
>CBCPNE010000122.1:0-3709 GCA_965120435.1 uncultured Clostridia bacterium | reverse complement strand
CATATATGCCCGCCTCTACGCTGTAAGCAGTAACCTGCGCGTTCTGTGAAAGTATGGGGTGGGCGCGCAAGCCGTCTGTGAGGTAAGCGCTCGTCATCTCAAAGTCAAAGTCGTTATAGGAGTAGGGGTTGTAGGAAAAGCGCATTGAATACCCACAGTCCTGCCCGTCTGCCGTAACTGCAAGCGTCTGCGCGTCCTCATAGGTATCAATATCGACATAGTAAGGCAAATTGCCGAACGGGAACAGCAGCTTCGCAGTAACTGTGGAGTCCGTGGGGTTGTAAAAGGTGTACTGCGCCGTGACTGTTGAAGAATACCCGTCCATATTGCCGCAGGAGGGCAGGCTGCTTATGTTGAATGTAAGCACCTCTTCCTCCACTTCAAGCGGGCAGTCCTCGGTAAGGAACGCCCCAAGCCCCTCAAGGGAATACCACTCTACACCTGAATTTGCCTGCGCCGGAAGCGGGACGCCCGCCAGCGCCGCCGCAGCTATTCCCGCCGCTACCGCGCACGCCGCGGCTATGCGACTTATGCCGACAGCTTTCACTCTCATAATATCCTCCCCCGCCGCACGCGCGGCGAACCTGTGTTTCCGTATTATAGCACCCCCGCGCCTCATTAGTCAATACGGTGATTTACAAAAACTGCGTCAAGGCATTTTAAACACTTTTTTACGGCGTTTGCTTGCCAAAATCAATATAATGAATTATAATAAAAACGTTCACGCGGCCATACCTGAAAACCGGGCCCGCGCGGACGGAGAAATTTATGGACCCATATTACAGTTGCACCTGTAAAACAAGCAAACTTTCACAAACTGATATGGCAGTATAATTCCGTACCTGACGATACCGCGGCACGGGGTTATCTCCGTGCATTTTTATTTTTATCAGGCGGTACAAAAAATGGTACAGTTTTTTTGCACATCGGAAAGGCATCCTCTTAATCAGCTGAGCGAATTTGCTCCGCGCTGCTGGGTGGATATGATAAACCCGACGGACGACGAGCTGGAAGATATTTCCGCGCTCTCCGGCATAAGCGAGGATATGCTTTCGGCCGCGCTCGACGACCAGGAGCGCGCCCGTGCCGAATTTGACGACGACAACTTTATGTTCATTATAGACTGCCCCGTAATTGAAGACGGCGAATCGGGCGACGTGTACAGCACCCTCCCCCTCGCCATAATCTACAACGCAAAGTGCGTGGTTACGGTGTGCCTTAAGGGCAATCCCGTCCTCAAGGACTTTATCACGGGCAGGCAGGCCGTAAAGACGGAAAAGCCCGTACACTTCACGCTCAACTTTATGCTGGGCAACGCCAAACGCTTTCTTAATATACTGACGCAGATAGACAGGAAGTCCCGCCGCGTTCAGTCAGAGCTGAGCAAAACTATGCGCAACGAAGAGATTGCGCAGCTGCTCGACCTTGAAAACTCGCTGGTATATATATCCACCTCCCTCAACTCCAACTACGGCGTTCAGGAGAGGCTCTCCAAGGCGGAGGCGGTTGCCGCGCGCGAAGATTACCAGGATTTGTATGACGACGTCGCCATAGAGAGCAAACAGGCGATAGAGATGTGCAATATCTATAAGGACATACTCACCGTGACGATGGACGCCTACGGCTCTATGATTTCCAACAACACCAACGACAGTATGAAAAAGCTGACCATTATCACCGTTCTGCTTGCCATACCCACTATGATTGCGGGTTTCTGGGGTATGAATATGACGGTGCCGTGGCAGACCTCTTCAGGCGACACCAACACCGCCTGGTTCTGGGTGGTTATTGCCATAACCTTTGCCATAACGGGAATTGTGGCGTTCATGCTCTTCAAATGGTTCAGCGTGAGCAGCGTAAAGCGCCCCCGCAAGGGCAGACGGCGCAGGGATAAGGACAAAAAGTAGTATGCCTGTTTTACAGTACAGATGCGGAAAATGCGGAAAAAATTTTGAGGAGCTTGTAAAGAGATTTGACGAAAAGGTAGTCTGCCCCGCGTGCGGCGCGCCCGCAGAGCGCAGCTACAGCGGCGAGATGTTTTCCGCCACCGGCAAGCCGACCAGAAAGTGCAGCGGCAACTGCAGGACGTGCGGCGGCTGCTGATTTTGTGCAGAGCGCAAGCACGGCTATGCCGCGCGTTATGAATAATGAGCGCGCGTAACATAGTTTGCCGCAAGGCAATCTCACCGCCTCCCTTTCGGGCGCGGCAAAAAATATATGTATAAATTATTTCCCATCCGTCAATACCTTCCCCCGAAGAACTTTCGGGGGATTTTTTTATGCGCATTTTTACTTACATATCGCTTGTGTTGTGCGCGGCGGCTGCGGCGGCGGGCATTGCGCTGTTCAACGCCACGGTGTGCTTTGCCGAGGGCGAAAGCTATACCTTTTTTTGCGGGAACACCTCTGCCGACTGCCGCATTGTGACGGTGGACGGGGCGGCCGCCCTTACGAAACTGACCCTGAAAGACGTCTGCGGCGAAAGCACCAGATACAGCGGGCTGGACATAGAGGAATTTTTAAACTCGGTAAACGGAAAGATTATATTTACGGAGGAACTTTCAGACAGCGTCAATTACTACTGCACGGCCGACCTGCCGTACAGCATAACCCTGTACGGACAGGAGATAAACCTTCACATATGCGTGAAGAAGGACGGCGTTCAGGTGGCCTCCCCCATTATCTTCGGCGGGTACTGAACCGCTCGCGCAAAAAAATCTGAATTGCGCGTATAAACAGGCGAAACGGCGGCAATAAATACTGCACGAACGGCGGCGTTACGCCACATAAGGAGCTAAAATGAAAGACCAGGAACAAAAACAGAAAAACCCTAAAAACAAAAAACTTCTTACTTACTATCTGATACTCGGCGCGTGCATTCTTGTAATAGTGGCCGTCGCGCTCGCGGTTACCCTTTCAGTAACTTTGGGCGGCGACAACCTGACGATGGACGCCTCTGACGACACAACCGAAGTCACCGACGAGGACGACGAAGATGAAGACGAAGAGGCAACGGACACCTCAGGCGACGCCACCTTTACGCTGCCCGTTGCCGAAGTTGACGCGGTGAACACATTCGGCGTTTACCACAACACCACGCTGAACAAATACTACCTGCATACGGGCATAGACTTTGCCGCCGACGCGGGCTCGGAAGTTTACGCCGTGCTTGACGGCACCGTGGAGAGCATTGTGACTGACAGCAGGCTTACGGGCACCACAATTACGCTTTCGCACGAAAACGGCCTGACCACCACCTACACCTTTGTGGAGGCCGTGGATACGCTGAGCGTGGGCGACTCTGTCTCCAAAGGAGACGTCATTGCAACCGTGGCGGAGGCAATGGGCAACGAATATAAGGACGGCGCGCACCTCCACTTTGAGGTATTTCTGAACGGCGAGTCGGTAGACCCCGAACTGTACCTTGATTTAGACAGCAAATAATATAACCGCATATATATTTTGCTCCCCCTTGAGGCGGCGGGAGGGACCGGCAAGGTTCCTTCCGCCGCCTTTTATCGGGGCAAATTTTATAGCCTTGTACGCATATTCAAGTTTGAGGTTGCTTTTTGTCCCCGCTGTGCTATAATGCAATCGCTACACAAAAGTGACCGGGACATATGGCAGCAGCATTTATTTTGTATGAACGCACAGCCCGCCGCGCGGGAAGCCGCGTGGCGGGTTGTGCGTTTCTTCCTCCAGGGTTGTA
>CBCPNE010000121.1:0-8545 GCA_965120435.1 uncultured Clostridia bacterium | reverse complement strand
CATAGAGGCTAAGGAACACGTCAAGGTACGCAACGAGAACAAGACCCACGCCACCGTAACTTTCCAGAACTATTTCCGCCTGTATGCAAAACTTTCCGGTATGACGGGTACGGCAAAGACGGAGGAGGCGGAGTTCCGCACGATATACTCGCTCGACGTAGTTGAAATCCCCACCAACAGGCCCGTACAGCGCAATGACTATGCCGATATGATTTACTCCACCGTGGATGGCAAAAAGCGCGCCATAGTCAACGAGATTGTGGAGCGCCACGGCAAGGGTCAGCCCATACTGATAGGTACTGTTACGGTTGACAAATCGGAGGAAATTTCAAGACTGCTGCGCCGCAACGGCGTAAAGCACAATATACTCAACGCAAAGAACCACGAGCGCGAGGCGGAAATAGTCGCCCAGGCGGGAAGGTTCGGCGCGGTTACAATAGCCACCAACATGGCCGGCCGAGGCACGGATATTCTGCTCGGCGGCAACCCCGAATACCTCGCCAAAAAGCGTATGAGGGAAGAGGGTTACGACCACGATATGATAGAAGTTGCCATCTCCTATGCGGACAGGGAATTTTCCGAAGAGGAACAGACTGCCCGCGCAAGGTATGCCGAACTTTACGAAACCTTTAAAAAGGAGACGGACGAAGAGAAGAAAAAGGTTATAGAGGCGGGCGGCCTGTGTATAATCGGCACGGAGCGCCACGAGAGCCGCCGTATAGACAACCAGCTCCGCGGCCGTGCGGGCAGGCAGGGCGACCCCGGCGTTTCAATCTTCTATATCTCGCTGGAGGACGACCTTGCAAAGCGCTTCGGCGGGGAGAGGATAAAGGCCATATACAACGCTTTCAAGCTGGACGACGACCAGTGCCTTCAGTCCAAGATGCTCTCACACAGCATAGAGAACGCGCAAAAGGCCATAGAGGGCAGGAACTTTGCAATACGTAAGCGCACGCTCCAGTACGACGAGGTTATGAACGAACAGCGCAAGACCATCTACGGCGAAAGGCTGAAGGTGCTCAAGGGCGAGGACGTACACGGGCAGATGCTCAAATATATTCCCGACTTTATAGAAAAAATTGTGGACGAAACGGTGAATACCGACGCCATGCCCGAAAAGTGGGACGAAGTTTCGCTCAACGAGGCTCTCAGGACAAAGGTGTACCCCGACGAGTGTACGTTTGAAATCACGCGCGAAATGCTCGAACGCTGGGACCACGAAATAGCAATCAGGAAGATTTCCAAGGAAGTTATAAAGGCCTACGAGCAGAAGATTGTAAATATAAAGGAAGAGACGCACGGTCAGGTGGACTACCGCCAGATTGAGCGCAACGAGCTTTTAAGGAACGTAGACCGCAACTGGATTGACCACATAGACGCAATGGACCAGCTCCGCAAGGGTATAGGCCTCAGGGGCTACGCCCAGCAGGACCCCGTAATCGCCTATAAGCAGGAAGGTTACGAGATGTTCGCCGATATGATAGACCGCGTGCAGAAGACCACCATATCCCGTCTGCTCAAGGGCAGGATAGTGCGCGTGCGCCAGGGTATGCCCGCTCCTCAGCAGGCACAGGCGGCAGGCGCGGAGGGGGCGGCTTCCCCTCAGCCCGCACAGGCGCTGCCTCAGTCGGCGCAGGCTTCCCCCGCAACGGAGGAGCGCGCGCCCGCAGCTCCTAAGCCTATAAACATTCAGCGCGTGCCCGGCGCGTCCGGGCTGGCTATGCGCCCCCAGGAGTTCACTCCCAATCCCACGGGTAAGCAGAGCCCCTTAATCCGCCCCAAAAAGAAGGACGTTGGCCGCAACGACCCCTGCCCCTGCGGAAGCGGAAAGAAGTATAAGGACTGCTGCTACTGGAATGACCACAAGTAATATTTAATGCGGCACATATGCTGCCGCCCTTTGAGAGAATTATTTTTATGTTTAAAGCAGACGATTACAGATTGCGCCTCAAGTCGCTTTCGGAAACGCTTTCTGAGGCGAAGTACGCGCTTGACATTGACAACCTCGGCGAAAAGCTGAAGGAACTCAAGGCCGAACAGGAAAAACCCGAAGTGTGGAACGACCTTGAAAGGTCCAAGCACATAGGCAGGGAGATTTCCGTCATAGAGGGAAAGACTGCCGCATACAACAAGGGTGAGAGCGCCCTTGCGGACGCGTCGGCCTTTATAGACCTCATAGAGGAGGCCGACGACAAGAGCCTTATTCCCGAACTTGAAAATATGATAAAGACCGCCGAGGACGACATAGAGGAAATGCGCATAAAGGCGCTTCTGAAGGGCAAGTATGACGCAAACAACGCCATACTGAACCTTCATTCTGGCGCGGGCGGCACGGAGGCGTGCGACTGGACGCAGATGCTCTACCGTATGTATCAGCGGTACTGCGAAAAGTCGGGCTTCAGAGTTACGGAACTCGACCGCGAGGACGGCGACGAAGCGGGCATAAAGAGCGTGAGCTTCAAGGTGGAGGGTGAAAACGCCTACGGCTTTTTAAAGGCGGAAAAAGGCGTACACAGACTTGTGCGGATTTCCCCGTTCGACAGCAACAAGCGCCGCCACACATCCTTTGCCTCGCTTGAGGTAATGCCCGAAGTGGACGACGAGGGCGAAGTGGAGATACGCGACGAGGATATAAGGATAGACGTATATCGCTCCTCAGGCGCGGGCGGACAGAAGGTAAACAAGACGGAAACTGCCATTAGAATCACGCACTTCCCCACGGGCATAGTTGTGACCTGCCAGAATGAAAGAAGCCAGCTGCAGAACAAGGCTATGGCGTTCCAGTATCTGCGCGCAAAGCTGATAGAGCGGCAGATTGCCGAACGCGAGGCTGCCGACGCCGAACTCAAGGGCGAAATCAAGAAGATAGAGTGGGGCAGCCAGATACGCTCTTATGTGTTCTGCCCGTACACACTCGTCAAGGACCACCGCACAGGTTATGAGGCTACGGACATCCAGGCTGTTATGGACGGCGATATTCAGGGCTTTATTATAGACTATCTCAAAAAGGCGGGCTGATTTCCGCAGTTGCGTTGCGGCCGCGCCCGTAAGGAGTCACTATGACCGATTTAAATGAAAAATGTATGCAGCTTTCCTGCAAAATTTCCGAACTCGGCAGGGGCATAAACGGCAGGCGCGCGGCGCAGATACTCTTCTACCAACTCACGCAGGCAGGGGTGGAACTCGGCGCGGGCGCAAACGCGCTCAACTACCTGCCCGCCCGCTCTATGCGCGCAAGGGAGGCGGTTGAACTGATAAAGGGCTGCCAGAAGGTGATATATATGCTCAAGCTTGCGCTGCGGCAGAAAATCTTTATCGCCAAGGAGACGAACGCCGCGCTTGATTGCGCTGTGGATATTGCAAATTCCGTTACGGAGGTCGTAATGCAATACTCCCCCAAAAACGTGCCCGTGCAGCAAAACGTGACCGTGCAGCCCAAAGTGACTGTACAGCCCAAAGTGTCGGTACAACAAAACGTGCCCGCGCAGCAGAACGTGCCCGTACAGCAAAGCGTGCCCGTACAGCCAAAAGCGTCTGCGCAACTGCCTTCCGCGGGCAGTGCTGCGGAGGCAAAGCAAACTGCGGCAGGGTCGGACGGCTTAAATAAAATCTAAAACGGCAAAACCTGACGCCGTCAGCGCGGCTGTGCGCCGCGATAGGAAGAGCCGCGGCCAATCCGCGGCTTTGATTTTTTTGATATGTATAATAAATCAGAATTTAAAATAAAGGATAACCCCGTTATTCTGGGAATTGAATCGAGCTGTGACGAAACTGCCTGCGCCGTACTCAGGGGCAGGCAGATACTCTCCAACCGCATAATATCCTCTGCGGCGGAACAGGCAAAGTACGGCGGAGTTGTGCCTGAAATTGCCTCCCGCCTGCATACGGAGGCGGTGGACGAGGTGTGCGCCGCGGCACTTTCGGAGGCAGGGCTTGAGCCTGCCGATATAGACGCGGTTGCGGTTACATACGGCGCGGGACTGCTGGGCGCGCTGCTCGTGGGGCTGTCATTTGCAAAAGCGTTTGCCTATGCGCTGGGCGTGCCGCTGATTGCGGTCAACCACATACGCGGGCACATAGCCGCGGCGTATCTGGACAAGCCCGATTTAAAGCCGCCGTTTATCACGCTGCTTGCAAGCGGCGGGCACACCGCCATACTGCACACTTCCTCATTTACAGATTTTGAGGTGCTTGCCGCCACGTCGGACGACGCCGCGGGGGAGGCCTTTGACAAGTGCGCAAGGGTCCTCGGCCTGCCGTATCCCGGCGGCCCGTCCGTGCAGAAGCTTGCGGCGGAGGGCAGGCCCGTGGTAAAGCTGCCTTCGGCGCTGGTAAAAAACGCGCCCTCTACGCGCTTTTCTTACAGCGGACTTAAGACGGCGGTAATAAATTACTGCCACAACGCGCAGCAGAAGGGGGAGGAGATAAACCGCGCAAACGTGGCGGCCTCTTTCCAGTGCGCGGCCGTTGACCCGCTTGTAAAAAAGACGGTGGAATACGCCGTGCGCTACGGCGTAAAAACGGTGACGGCGGGCGGGGGCGTGATTGCCAACGACTATCTGCGCGCAACGCTTTCCGCCGCGTGCAAGGGGGCGGGGCTGGAACTCGTTCTGCCTGAAAAAAAGTTCTGCACAGACAACGCCGCAATGATAGCTTCTGAAGGACTGAATCAGTATATGGCGGGCAACTTTGCCGATTTAAGCATAAACGCCGCCGCGGCCATACCGCTTAAATAACGTAAAATTTTTGTGGTAACATAAATTTTTTTAACGGCAAAATAGTTTGTAAAGTAACATAAAATTTTAAAGCAGCGGAAGCGCCTGTAAAGTAACATAAAATTTTAATAAAAAAGGTGTGCGCGCAGAATTTTCTGCGCGCACACCAACCTCAACAAAAAAATAACCGCGCGGCATTATGTCCATTTTGCTTTACTTTTTTTGCGCGGTTTTATATAATATGCGTATAAACTTAATATCAAAGGCTGTGATGAAGGACAACACCTTATTTTTGCCGCCCTTTAAGAGAGCTTCCGTTCGGTGCGAGGGAGCAGGGGGAATTTAAGGTTATCACCTTTTAGCTTATCTGCGGAAAGTTTTTTGCGAGTATGCGGATACGGATTCATAACCCGTCACAAGTTATGGCAAATAATAGTTTGTTTTGGTGGTTTACAAGCACTCGTTTTCGGTGTCCGAAATAACGGGCGCTTTATTTTTTGCCGCCGCAAGGAGAAAGATTTATGTATAAAAAGGTAGACACCGCCCTCAACTTCCCCGAAAGGGAAAAGGAAGTGGTAAAATTCTGGGAAGAAAACGGCATATTTGAAAAGTCTGTAAAGCAGAACGAGGGCGCGGAGGAATTTTCTTTCTATGACGGCCCCCCCACGGCCAACGGCAAGCCGCATATCGGCCACATTCTGACGAGGGTAATGAAGGACCTCATTCCCCGCTATCAGACTATGAAGGGCAAGCACGTTCTGCGCAAGGCCGGCTGGGACACGCACGGCCTGCCCGTAGAATTGGAAGTGGAAAAGTCCCTCGGAATGGACGGCAAGCAGGACATTGAAAAGTACGGCATAGAGCCGTTTATCGAACAGTGCAAGCAGTCGGTGTGGAAGTACAAGGGCGAGTGGGAGAGAATGTCTGAACGCGTGGGCTACTGGGCGGATATGGAAAACCCCTACGTGACCTACGACGACAACTATATAGAATCTGAATGGTGGGCGCTCAAAGAGATGCACAAAAAGGGCCTTTTGTACAAGGGCCACAAAATCGTGCCCTATTGCCCCCGCTGCGGCACGGCGCTATCCTCTCACGAGGTGGCGCAGGGGTATAAGCTCGTAAAGGAAAATTCCGTGGTTGCGCGCTTCAAAGTCAAGGGCGGCAAAAACCGCTATATCCTTGCTTGGACTACCACGCCGTGGACGTTGCCTTCAAACGTTGCGCTGTGTATGAACCCCGACGAATCCTATGTGGAAATCGAATCGGACGGCGCGCACTATATCCTTGCCAAGGCGCTCGTTTCCAACTTCTTTGAAGAATATAAAGTAATAGCCGAAAAGAGCGGCAAGGAGTGGGAGGGGCTGGAATATGCGCCCCTGTTTGCCGAAACCTCGACGGAGATTGCAAGAATTTCCCCCAAGGACAAGCCCGCCAAGGCGCATTATGTGGTGTGCGACAGCTACGTCACTATGGGCGACGGCACGGGCGTGGTTCACATTGCGCCCGCGTTCGGCGATGACGACTACAAGGTGGGCAAGCGTTATAACCTGCCCGTGGTGCAGCTGGTAAACGAGCGCGGCTGCTTTGATACCCGCTTTGCCGCCCTCGACGGCCTGTTCGCCAAGAAGGCGGACAAGGTCATCCTTGAAATGCTTGAAAAGGCGGGCAGCCTTTTTAAAGTGGTGCCCTTCGAGCACGACTATCCCCACTGCTGGCGGTGCGACACGCCGCTGTTATACTACGCGAAGTCCAGCTGGTTTATTGAAGTAACCAAGGTAAAGGAGCAGATAAAGGCGGCAAACCGCTCTGTGAACTGGATGCCCGAAACTATAAAAGAGGGCAGAATGGGCAACTTCCTTGAAAACGTGATAGACTGGGGCCTTTCGCGCGACAGGTACTGGGGAACGCCGCTGCCCGTGTGGGTGTGCCCGGACTGCGGGGAAATTGAAGTTATCGGCTCTAAAAAGGAGCTGAAAGAAAAGTGCGGCATACCTGCGGATAAGGATATAGAGCTTCACCGCCCCTATCTGGACGGCCTTGTGTGCAAATGCCCCAAATGCGGCGGCAGGATGGGCCGCACGCCCGAAGTTATAGACTGCTGGTTCGATTCCGGCTCTATGCCCTTTGCGCAGTACCACTACCCGTTTGAAAACGAGGCGGTGTTCAAAGAGACTTTCCCCGCCGACTTCATCTCCGAAGCGGTGGACCAGACGCGCGGCTGGTTCTATACCCTGCTTGTGGTGAACACAATTCTGTTCGGCGTGTCGCCCTTCAAAAACTGCATAGTTTTGGGGCACGTCAACGACAAAAACGGCGTAAAGATGTCCAAGCACAAGGGCAACGTGGTTGACCCGTGGACGGTGCTGGACAAGCAGGGCGCAGACGCTGTGCGCTGGTACTTCTATACGGCGTCCGCGCCGTGGCTGCCCTCGCGCTTCTATGAAGAGGCGGTGTCCGAAGCGCAGCGCAAATACCTCGGCACGCTGTGGAACACATACGCGTTCTTCACGCTGTATGCCGAAATTGACCAATACGACCCCTCTAAGTACAGCCTCAAAGAGTGCAAACTTGCGCTTATGGACAGGTGGATACTCTCCAGACTCAACAGTCTTGTAAAGATGGTGGACGAGCATCTGGCGCGGTATGAGATTACCGAAAGTTCGCGTGCCATTCAGGACTTTGCGGACGTACTCTCCAACTGGTATGTGCGCCGCTGCCGCGAGCGCTATTGGGGCAGCAGTATGACGGGCGACAAGGCGGCCGCATACACCACGCTTTACACCGTGCTTGTTACGCTGTGCAAACTGACCGCGCCCTATACGCCTTTCGTGGCGGAGATGATGTACACCAACCTTGTTCCTCAGTTCTTTAAAGAAGCTCCGCAGTCCGTTCACCTCTGCTCATTCCCCGTGGCGGACGAAACACTCATTGACGAAGAGTTGGAGCGCGGAATGGAGGGAGTTCTGAACATAGTGGTAAACGGCAGGGCGGCGCGCAACGCGGGCAACCTCAAAAACCGCCAGCCGCTTGCAGAGATGGTGGTTGTGTCGGAAAAGCCGTTAAAACTTTCAAAAGAGGAAAAGGCAATCGTCCTGGAAGAGCTAAACGTCAAGAAGATGACCGTCGCTTCAGACGCGTCGCAGTATATAAAGTACAAATTGAAGCCCCAGCTCAAGACGCTCGGCCCCAAATACGGCAAAAAGCTGGGCGCAATATCGCAGTTCATAGCCTCCTGCAACGCCGAAAAGGTGCTTTCCGTCATCCGTGCCGAGGGCAGCTATAAGCTGGAAGATTTGGGCGCAGACCTGAAGCTGGAAGATTTGCAGGTGCTGACCGAAAGCGCAAACGGCTATGTAGCGCAGTCCGACAGGGGCGTCACCGTGGCGCTTTCAACCGCGCTCACGGAAGAGCTGATTGACGAGGGTGTTGAGCGCGAGATTGTATCCAAAATTCAGAATATGCGCAAGGAGGCGGGCTTTGAGGTGACGGACAGGATAACCGTCTACTACCGTGCGGAAGGCCGCGCGGCGCGCGTGTTCGGTGCGGCAGGCTTTGCAAAGGACGTGCTTGCGGACGCCGTTGTGGAGGGCTCTGCCAAAGGCTTTGAGCGTGAACAGAACATAAACGGGGAAAAGGCAACGATTACCATAGTAAAAATGTAATTGCTGCCTATAAGTTGTCAATTATTAAAATTTCAATGCCGTAACTCCGCTTACGGTTAAGTATGTTAAACCATTAAAGCGGGGGGGGGGGAGGTTTTTTTGGTGGGTGTTTGTTGGGGGGGGGTTTTTGGGGGAAACCAGCGGGGGGAGTAAGCGGTTGTGCCC
>CBCPNE010000120.1:0-6015 GCA_965120435.1 uncultured Clostridia bacterium | reverse complement strand
ACACGGCAATGGCGTTTGTAAAAAGCAATTCTATAACAGGAGGCGCTCAATGAACAAGTACGCAAAAATATCTTTAGACGGCCTCATATTCCAGAACCCCACCTTTATGCTGGTGCTGGGTATCTGCCCCACCCTCGGCCTTATATCTTCGGCGACGAGTGCGGCAGGTATGGGCCTGACCGTAGTTGTCATACTCACGCTGAGCAATATGCTCATATCTGCGCTGAGAAAGGTAATACCCAACTCTGTGCGCATACCCGCGTATATAGTGATTATAGCTACGCTTGTTACGCTGGCGCGAATGATACTGCAAAAATTTGTGCCTGACCTGTATGACAGCCTTGGCGGATTCCTTGCGCTGATTGTGGTGAACTGCATAATTTTAGGCAGGGCGGAAGCCTTTGCCAACAAGCACTCCGTGGTTGAATCTGCGGTGGACGGCATTGCCACGGGCTTCGGCTTTACGGCGTCGCTCACCATAATGGGAATAATATGCGAGTTCCTCGGCTCCGGCTCGGTATTCGGGCTTCAGATAATGGAATTCAGCATAGACATATTCTCCTCCACTGCGGGCGCGTTCCTCGTGTACGGCATCTGCATAGCCATATTCGTATATATTATGGACAACTTTGAACGCCGGCGCAGGGTTAAAAAGTACAGGCCGCTTACGCATGAATCCCTTGTAAAGGAGGCCGTGTGATATGGGTACATTTATAGCCATAGTTCTGGCGGCAGTGCTTACGCAGAACTTTATAACCGTTAAAACATACGGCATATGCCCCTTTTTGGGAGTTTCCAAACAGACCTCTTCTGCAGTGGGTATGGGCGTTGCCGTAACGATAGTAATGGCGATAGCCGCTGCGGTGACTTACCCGCTGTATGAATACGTAATGGTGCCGCTGGGCATAGACTTCCTGGAGATAATCTTCTTTATCTTTATAATAGCCGCGCTTGTGCAGATGATTGAAAAGGTAATTCAGAAGCTGTCCCCCTCACTGTATAAGTCGATGGGCATATACCCGCCGCTTATCACCACAAACTGCGCCGTTCTCGGCGTGTGCGAACTTGTGATAGGCGATATGAGTTCCATTATAGGGACGGCCTCTATGAACACGGGCTGGGCAATACTGTACGCATTTTTTGCAGGCCTCGGCTTTACGCTGGTAATGATTATAATGAGCGGCCTGCGGGAGCGCATAACCCGCTACCCCTCTGTGCCCAAGGCTATAGCGGGCTTCCCCATCGCAATGATTACCGCGAGCATAATCTGCATGGCGTTCACCGTGTTCAGCTATATACAGTAAGGAGGCCGCGCATATGAATTTATTGTTATCGATAGGAACTGTAGACGCAGAAACGTGGAAAACTGTGGGCATAGTTGCGGGAATACTCGCAGGTATTGCGCTTGTGCTGGTAATTGCCATTCTGGTAATAGGCAAGGTGTTCAAAGTGGACGTGGACGAAAAGGTTTCCTCCATTATGGAAAATCTTGCGGGCGCAAACTGCGGCGGGTGCGGCTGCAGCGGCTGCAGCGGATTTGCGCAGAAGCTTGCCTCCGGGCAGGGCGATTTGAACGACTGCCACGTCACCTCTCCCGAAAAGAAAGCGGAAATAGCCGCGCTGCTCGGCATAAAGATTAAAGAGGAAGAGCCCACCGTTGCCATAGTCAGGTGCATGGGCGGAGCGGAAAACGCGCCCGACGCCTTTGAATACAGCGGAAACCCCTCCTGCGCGTCCTGCAACACTCTGCACGGCGGCAACAAGCTGTGCAAGACGGCCTGCCTCGGCTGCGGCGACTGCAAAAACGTCTGCCCAGAAAGCGCCATAAAGGTTGAAAACAGGCTTGCCTCCGTCACGCCCGAAAGGTGCGTATCGTGCGGGGCGTGCATAAACGCCTGCCCTAAGCACATTATAGAGCGCATACCCGCGTCCGCACCCGTGTACGCGGCCTGCTCCTCCCACTGCAAGGCGAAAGAGGTTATGTCTCAGTGCAAGGTTGGGTGCATTGGCTGCGGCATATGCGCGCGCAGCTGCCCGCACGGCGCAATAGGTATGGTGAACAACCTGCCGCTGTTTGACTATTCAAAGTGCACGGGCTGTCTGACCTGCGTATCCAAGTGCCCCAGAAAGATTATACATACAAGATAATACGGCATATAAAAACTGCCCGCGCGAATGCGCGGGCAGTTTTTTAATCAATTTTTTATCCTATTGGTATTTCATCGCTTCCGCCGCCGTCAAAGTTTGTTGACGGCTGAATAACGAGATTGTGCGGCGCGCAATATATTATAACCGACACCGGTCCGCCGCCTATGCTCATACTCATACAGTCCCTGCTGTTGGAGCAGTCCGTTCCCGTCACCCTGACGGTGCGGGCAGATTTATCTATCTCAATTATGTTGTAGCCGCTCAAAGCCCCCTCTTCATTGCTGCCGCCGTCCGTACAGAACACCAGCGTGAGCGCGTCGCCGTCCTCCGATTGTATGCGCACGTTGTCGTCAAGCGCAATTTCAAGCTCGTCGCTGTCAAAGGAATATGTAAACGCAAGCTCGCCGTCATAGCGGGCCTCTATAAAAGAGTCGTCGCTGTCTATAAAGAATACGGCTATGAAAAAGACTGCAATCAGCAGTACCACTATACCGTAGACGAGCAAATCCCAAAGCCTGAAAAATTTATCCTTTTTTGCCTGTTCAACCTTTTTAAGCGACATATTTCCTCACCGCTTCAGTCCCCGCTCTGCGCGGCAATAAGGCTTTTAAGCTCAGCTGTAAAACACACGTTGCCGTCCTCGTCAAGGCAGCTTCCGAGGGTGTAATTTTCAGTATCGAGCAGTTCATACTCCCCCTCCGCCATATTGGTTATAACGTACAGACTGCCGTCCTCCGCCTCATACACAAAGGCAATTTTAAGTCCCTCTTCGCGCACCGCGTCAGAGTTTATATATTCAACCGCCTTCTGCGGTCCCATTGCGCATATTGCCGTTGTGCGCGCGTCGTCCTCTGCGGCGGTGCCGCCCAGCACGGTGGCCGTGATTATGCCCGTATCTATCGGTCTGCCCGTATAAGGGTTTATTATATGGCAGTAGCGCGTCCCGTCGATTTCATAGTACTGCTCATAGTCGCCGCTGGTTGAAAGGGCGACGTCACGCACCCTGACTGAAAGATAGTAGTCCTCGCCGCTGTCGTCATCCCTCGGTTTTAGGTATGAAAGCTGCCAGCGGCCGTCCTCCGACGTATAAGAGCCTTTAAGCACCATTGTGGAACTGCCGAAGTTGAACGAAGCGCAGTCATACCCCGCGCTTTCAATCATACTGTCGGCAATGTCTGCCGTGTACCCCTTGCCTATTCCGCCGAGGTCTATTTTAAGCGAGTATTCAACGCCTTTAACCGTCACTGTGGCCGACGGCTTTACCGCATAGTACTTTCCGTTATCTTCATAAAGTTTAATATTTGCAAACGCCGCAGAAAGTTCCTGAAAGGCCGTAACGTATTCTTCGTCGGGGAGTTCCTTTGAAGCGTCTGCCCTGTCGTAGGGGCCGTACAAATCTACGCTGTAATACACGGCGGGGTTGAAGTAGCCGTCCGTCTCTTTATACATTTCATAGGCAATTGTAAACACCTCGTAGGTGTATCGGTCTATCGCAACGGTTGCGCCCGCCTCCGCCTCGTTGAACGCGGTCACAAAGGAATTTTTGTCCGTGGAGCTGAGCGACGAGGAGAGCGCGGAAAGCGTTACGTCAAGTTCATTCCCGAAGGTAATTGCGGCGTTCTGCGCAGACGTGGAGGAAAAATCGCCGTAAAGCTGCAACGTGGCGGCCGCGCCGAACAGGTTGTAATATGTGCGGCTGTATCTGATATACTCTTCCTCCTGACAGCCCGCAAGAATAGTTGCCGAGCCGCAGAGAAGCGCCACAGCGCCGATAAAAAATTTTGTTACACGCTTACCCATAATTCATAATAATTATAAACTATGAGCGGCTGAAATGGCAATCAAAACGGAGTGAAAAGGGGGAGAAATAACCCCGCCCGCACCAAAAATATGAGGCGCGGCTGCGCGGCGGCCGCGCAAGCCTTTCAGGCGTTTTTAAGCGCGTTCTGCACGGCGAGCAGCAGTCTGCCTGAACTCTGCGTGGCCTTTGTTATGATAAGGTTTTCACCGTAGGAGGTAAAGCCCTCCGCAGACGATATTAAGGGCGCGCCGTCTTTATCGCAGGCGACGTTTAAAGCCAGCACCTCTTTAACGGTCATTCCCGCGTAATTTTCAAGCAGGGTCTGCCTGCCCAGCTCATAAAAGCTGCCGTCCGTCCAGCCGTCCTCTTCCGACGCGGCCTCTGTATAGGGGTGGTCGGTCACCTCTACAGAGGCTATAACTCCGCCGTCCACAACCACCCTAACTTTCACGCCGTACACCACGCCGTCCGCCTCATAGTGATAATCGCCCTCATACACGCCGTTTTTGCTTCCGCCTGAGCAGGCGGCAAACCCAAAAGAGGCAAGGGCAATGGCCGCAAAAACAACGGCGCACAGAATAAAACGCTTAAACTTATTCATACCGCTCCTTTTGCGCATTATTGACAAAGCCCCGCCGCGATATTCGCGGCGGGGCAAATTAAACTATCACTCCGTTCTCAAAGCTATTACGGGGTCTTTCTTGGCCGCCGCAGAGGCGGGAATGAGTCCCGATATAAGCGTGAGTGCAACGCTTACGCACACCATTATAATTGCCTGCCATACGGGAAGGGCGGCAAGGCCTGATATGCCGGTGAGCGGCGTCAATATCAGGTTTATTATTCCCTGGAAGATATAGGCGACTATTATGCCTATAAGTCCCGCGCACAGGCCTATAATAAACGTTTCCGCATTGAAAACGTGACGTATGTCCCGCTTTCGCGCGCCGATACTTCGCAGTATGCCTATCTCCTTGGTTCTCTCTACCACAGACACATAGGTTATTACTCCTATCATAACCGTGGAGACGACGAGCGAGATTGCCGTGAACGCGACGAGTACATATGTGACGGCGTTGAGAATGGTGTTTACCAGACTCATAAGGGTGCCTACCGTATCTGTATAGGTGACCTCTGTGGGGCCTGCATAGTCGCCGTTTTCGTCGGCGTAGTCAGACGCTGAGCCGTTCTTTTCGTAGTCGGCGCGCGCCGCCGCAACGTAGGTGTTCCACCCATCGAGGTAGGCGAGCATATCGTCCTTGGTGTCGAAGTCGCGGGCGTAGATTGATATGCCGCTGGGCGAGTCATTGCCGCCGAGTTCGCGTATCAGACTTGACAGTGTTGTGGAAGAGGAATCGTATCTTTTTGATGCAGTATTATCGAATCCACTGGCTGAAATAGCCTTTTCGCCGATAGATTCTATCTTTTCCGCTGAAGTCAGGCCGTCAGAATCATCCTGAAGCATCTTAACAATTCCGGAATTCATATTTTCCGCGATATACTCTTCAAGCAAGGTTTCGGTAAAGCAAAGCCCCTCGTCAAGGCAGCCGTAGGTGAGGCCCTCTTTCAACCTCAGGATTCCGCTTATCGTCAAAGTTTTGCCTTCATTTCCGGATACGCTTGTATCCGCCCTATACCCTGTATAGGTATAAGAGTAATTGCTTCCTGCGACGGATTCGGTAAACACGGCGTCGTTATAGTAAAGCGTGTACTCCTTGCCTATTACTTCATCAAAATCTATGCCTGATGTTGAAGTATCACCGTTTTCAGAGGATATGAACAGGTCTAAGAACTCCTCTTCAGAGAGGAAGCCGAGCTACACGAGGGTGAGGTCCAGAACGTCGTTGCTGGAGCCCACCACAAGCACGATTTCATCTGAAGTTTTGGGGAATGTGCCTTCAATTACGTCGTACTGCGAAAGAACGTATTCGGCGTAGTTGTCGCTGCCGATTTCCGTATTTGGCATAACCGAAACTACGTCAGTGAAGTAATCTACAAACCGTGTGAGATTGGAGAACTCTTCGGCCTTATACGTAAGAAGATATGTGTAGTATTCGCGAAGGCTTTCG
>CBCPNE010000119.1:0-3053 GCA_965120435.1 uncultured Clostridia bacterium | reverse complement strand
GAAGCGTCAGAAGGCATCCGCCAATCGCTCCTCGGCGACAGCGTAACCGTGCCAACCTTTATCCCGTCCGGTATGCAAGAACGCTTGAACTGCTGTGAGAAGAAACGCTTATAAAAATTCTTAAGCCATTTGTCTACGGTGCGTCCGTCAAAAACGCCGTGAAAGGCCTTCTTTGCAAGATACCGCACTTTCTGCGGCGAAAAACCCCAGCGCACGGTGTAGTAAAGGAAAAAGTCGTGCAGTTCATAGGGACCTATTATATCCTCTGTCCTCTGCGCTATATTTCCCTTGTCGTCAGGGGGAAGCAGTTCAGGGCTTATTTCCGTATCCAGAATTACTTCAAGCACTTCCCGCGCACTGCCGCCGAGCCGTTCGGCCTCGAAACGGATGAGATGCTTCACAAGCGTTTTAGGGACGCTGGAATTGACCGCATACATTGACATATGGTCGCCGTTATATGTCGCCCATCCGAGAGCAAGCTCGCTTAAATCGCCCGTGCCTATCACTATGCCGCCCGTTTTGTTGGCAATGTCCATAAGTATCAGCGTACGCGTGCGCGCCTGGGCGTTTTCATATGTGACATCGAGATTTTCGGGGTCGTGTCCTATATCTTCGAAATGCTGAAAGACGCTCTTTTTTATGTCAATCTTTCTGAAAGTAACGCCAAGTGCGGAAGTCAGGTTTACAGAGCTGTCAAAAGTTTTTTCCGTAGTGCCGAACCCCGGCATTGTTACGGCTATAATATCCTTGAAATCCTTGCCGAGTTTTTCAAAAGCCCTGTATGTGACAAGAAGCGCAAGCGCGGAATCCAGCCCGCCCGAAATCCCTATAACCGCAGTCTTTGAACCGGTATGCCTGAGGCGTTTTACGAGCCCCATAGTCTGCAGGGACAGTATGAGTTCTGTCCTTTCGCCGAGTTTCTTGCCGCCGTCCGGAACAAACGGAAGTCTGGCAAACGTCCTCTCCACATCTTTTTTAACGTCGCGAGCGGTAAATTTTATTACAAGATGTTTTTCAGACCCGTTTGCAAAGAACGAACTTGCGCACCTGCGGCGTTCGCCGTCAATCTTTTCCACGTCTATCTCGGCAAAGGTCAGCCCGTTTTCAAACAGTTTGCTCTGAGCAAGCACAGAGCCGTACTCACAGATAAGGTTGTGTCCCGCGAACACCATATCCGTGGTGCTTTCACCGTCCCCCGCGTCGCAATAGATATAGCCGCACATCAGCTTTGCAGACTGCATCCTTACAAGCTCCCTGCGGTATTCGGCCTTGCCGGCGATTTCGTCGCTGCAAGACAGGTTGACTATTATATCTGCGCCCGCCGCCGCGTGCCGTATCGAAGGCGATTCGGGCACCCATAAATCTTCGCACAGTTCGGCAGAGACGGAAAATTCCGGCATATTGTCCGCCCTGAAAATTATATCCGTGCCGAAAGGCACCTCTTCCCCGCACACCTCTATATGTGAAATTTCCTTTTCCGCCGCGCAGAAGTGACGGCGTTCGTAAAATTCGCCGTACACGGGAAGATAACTCTTGGGGACAACACCCAACACCTTTCCGCCGCAGAAAACCACGGCGCAGTTGTACAGTCTGCCGTCCTTTTTCAAGGGCGCGCCGACAAAGACGAGTGCTTCGCCGCCGAGTTCCCTCCTGATATAAGACAGCGCGTCGTTTACTCCGCGGATAAGCGCGTTCTGATTGAACAGGTCGCCGCACGTATAGCCGCACACGCACAGTTCGGGAAAGACTATAAGCTGCGCGCCCTCCCTTTCAGCCTTGGCAGCGGCAGCGACGATTGCCTTTGCGTTGAATGAGGTGTCGCCCACCTTTATTTGCGGAGTTGCAGCGCAAGCCCTGACAAATCCGTGACGCATTACGCCTTCTTCTCCTGTATGAGCTTATAGGCCTGACGGATACCTTCCTCTATTTCAGCCTTTGCTTCGGGGTTATTAATCAGGTAATCCCTCATCTTCTCTCTGCCCTGAGCCACCTTTTCATCCTTGTAGCTGAACCATGAGCCGCTCTTTGAAATTACGCCGAACTCCACGCCGAGGTCTATAAGGCACCCTTCCTGCGATACGCCCTTGCCGTAAATTATGTCAAATTCTGCCACCCTGAACGGGGGGGCAACCTTGTTTTTCACAACCTTGCACTTGGCTCTGTTGCCTATTATTCCGTCGCCGTCCTTCAAGGTATCTGCCTTTCTTATATCCATTCTTACAGAGGCGAAGTACTTCAGTGCCTTGCCGCCCGGCGTAGTTTCAGGGTTGCCGAACATAACGCCCACTTTTTCACGCAGCTGGTTTATGAATATCACGCACGTCTTTGACCTGCTGGTTATGGCCGTGAGTTTGCGCAACGCCTGCGACATAAGTCTTGCCAGAAGACCGACGTGCGCATCACCCATATCCCCCTCTATTTCAGCCTTAGGGGTAAGAGCGGCAACAGAGTCCACCACTATTACGTCCACAGCGCTGGAACGCACGAGCGATTCGCATATGTCGAGCGCCTGCTCGCCCGTGTCGGGCTGGGAAATATATAGTTCGTCCGTATTTACGCCAAGGTTCTTGGCATATACGGCGTCAAGCGCGTGCTCGGCGTCAATAAACGCAGCCACTCCGCCGCGCTTCTGCGCCTCTGCAATTATGTGCAGAGCGACAGTCGTTTTACCCGATGATTCGGGACCGTATATCTCCATTATCCTGCCGCGGGGCACGCCGCCCACGCCGAGGGCGAGGTCCAGCGAAAGACAGCCCGTAGGAATAACTTCAAGGTCGGTGTTCACCGTTACGTCGCCGAGCTTCATAATTGCACCCTTGCCGTACTGCTTTTCAATCATTGCAACGGTTGAATTGAGCGCTTTGAGTTTTTCTTCGTTCATTATATACTCCTCAAATTATTTAATCCGTCTGTAAACCAGAAACAGAGCGTAATTTATCGCAGTTTCGGTTATGGTGTTTCTGTCACCGCTTAAATTATACTTATACACCGAGGTTCCGTCTTTCAGCCCCACGGCGATATAGCAAAGCCCGACAGGTTTGGACGTGTTGTCC
>CBCPNE010000118.1:0-7612 GCA_965120435.1 uncultured Clostridia bacterium | reverse complement strand
ATGGGTATGGGTTTTGAGCGCACATATGTTGTAACACACGCACCGGAGTTTGAAAGGGACGCACCGAAGGGAAAGTGAAAGGCGCCCCGCGCGACACTGTACCGCGCGGTGCGCCTGTCAAACCTGAATATCTGCTGTGGAAAATATGCGGGTGCAGAGTACGGTCATATCGTCGCCCGCGTGCCCGCCGGAACGCTTTATTGCCTCCTGCAGCAGCCTGTCGGCAAGGTTCTGCGGGTTGAGCGGCTTCAGCGGCTGTACAAATTCAATCAGTTCGGGGTTGGAGCCGAACGCCGAAGTTATGCCGTCGCTCATAAACACCAGAATGTCGCCGTCCTTCAGGGTTTCCCGCGCGACGGTGGGGCGGAGGGCTTCGAGTATGCCGAGGGGCAGGCTCTCGCTTTCAAGCAATTTAATCTCCGCCTCGCGCAAAATGAGCGCCGCGGGCGAGCCTATCTTCACAAAGTCCGCCTCGCCCGTGTTCAGGTTTACGGCGCATATGTCTATGCAGGCGAACCGCTCGTCCCCGGAAAAGGCTATCAGCTTGTTTATCGTTTCAAGCACGGTGCCCTCAGGCATACCTGCGCGGTAAAAGGCCTCTATCAGCGATATTGCCGTGCGCGAAACCTTGTTTGCGTATTCGCCGCTGCCCATTCCGTCTGAAAGTGCCATAAGAAAGCGGTGTTCGTCTATGCGTATTACGGAGTGCGTGTCGCCGGAGGCCTTTTCGCCCTCTCTCTTTGCCGCCGCAACGCCGAACACCGCGTCATATGCAGGCGGGCGGCAGAATATGTAGCAGCGTTTGTCACCGTCGTAATCGAGCTTGTCCTTGAGAGTGAACCGTTCCCCCGTAACTTTAAAAAGCGTTTCGGAGATGACGTCTGCGTTCGCCCTGCCCACAATCACCGTGCAGATTTCCTCGTTTTCCTCGCCGTCGGCGTAGGCTTCGGGGCAGGCAATCCCCGCCGAGGCGAGGGCCGCCGTTATCTGCCGTTCAAATTCTTCGCCGCCGCGCTTTCTGCGGCACAGGTCGGTCGCGCAGTCCTTCAGCACGCAGCTGACGCCCTTCGCCTGGTCGGCGAGCATAAGTCTGCCCGCGCGCGCGTTTTCGGCCTCAGTCATAAATCTGCGGTATTCGGCGAGCAGTAAGTTGAGGCTGCGTATCAGGTCGGCAGGGAAAGAGCAGTTGCGCGTGACGGCGGGAGGCAGGTCTATCAGATTGACCTTGCCCTTGACGGTGCCCGTTTCAACCAGATTTGAAAAGCCGTCGTACACGTCGGTCTTTGCGCACTTGGCCCGCCTTTCGCAGTTTTTGCACAGGCGCTCTTTCAGCTCTGTAAGCAAGCGCCGCTTTGCGCCGCTTCCGTCGCCCTCTTCGTTCAGCGATTTGAATGCGTTTTCAATCTCCCTGAATACCTCGGATATTTTATACAGCCTTTCGCCCGTGCGCTCGCGTTCCCTGTTCACGGCTGTGTCGGGGAGTACGCGCTTTACGGTCATCGCGTCCATCAGCCGTTTCAGTCGTTCGGGGGAGGGTATGGCCGCGATTGCGCAGCATATTGCCGTGACTATAACCCTTATCGCGGTGAGAGCCGCGCCCTGGGAAAACCAGCCGAGCGTGTATGCGTACAGGCAGGCCAGCGCAAACACCGCCGTGCAGGGGGCGGCCCTGCCAAGGCGCACAAAGGCGAGCGATACGGAGCATATCAGCACAAAAGCCGTCACGGGGGGGGAGGGAGAGGCTGTACACGGCGAGCGGCGCGCCGACGGCTATTCCGCAGATAATGGCGGCGGGGGTGCGGTAAAAGCGGACGCACATTGCCGAGGCAAAGGTTGCAAAGGCGAAGTATGCAAACGTCCCGGCAAGGTTGATTGCGCCTACGCCCGCGCCTGCGTACAGCGCGGCAAGGCAGACGTATTCGTCCTCTTTCAGGCGGCACCTGCCCGCCCTGAACATAAGGGCGTACACGCTCTTGAAAGAGAACAGAAAAAATATAAGAACAACGGCCGCGGCCACCGCCCGCACGGCGTATCCGCTTGAAATAAAGCTAAGCGCGCCCTCCGCCGCGCCGTCCGCAAAAAGTATGAACGGCGCAAGGGCCACCGCGGCATACGCCGCCGCCTCAAAGCGTATTTTTTTGCCCGTTCTGCGGTAAATCAGCGTTACGGCAAGCAGGAAGCCTGCCTCAAACAGAGCGCACAAAAAGGCCGCCAGACTGAAGTGAACGGCAGAGCAGGCTATGTAAATTATGGGCGCGGCCAGCGCGCTGCCGCCGCATATCAACAGCGCAAAGTACAGGCCGAGCGAGAGCGGAACGCCGCTTACCGCGCCGTTCAGAAATACGCACGCCGCGGCGTAGATTATGTAAAGCAGCGCGCTTTTTAAATTTATTTTTATGGGCATGCCGCCATTATACGCCGCGGCCGCGCGCATAATTTATCTTTTTGCGTCGGTTGTTGTTAAATTATAAATAAAATGACGGGCCGCAGAATGTGCCCGTCTTTAACCTGAATATTTAATTGAACGCGCAATATGCGCCGTCTATTTGCCGTTTTTGTCCGCCGCGAGCCAGACCATAAGCACGGCTATGTCCGCAGGATTCACGCCGGGGATTCTCGAAGCCTGGCCGAGGGAGGCGGGCCTTACCGCGTCGAGTTTTTCGCGCGCCTCCAGCCTGAGTCCGCTTATGGAGGAATAGTTCATATCCGGGGGCAGCTTTCTTTCCTCCAGCTTTTTTGCGCGCTCTATCTGTTCCAGTCCCTTTTTCAGGTAGCCCTCGTACTTAACGTAAATCTCTGCCGACTGCGCCGCGCTCTCGTTTCCGCTCATCTTACCGAAGGCGTTTTCAATGCTTTTCAGAGTGGCGCCCCTGCGGATAAAATCGGCATATGTCAGGGGCTTTTCGGTGCCTTCCAGCCCTACGGACTTCAGAAAGCTGTCTGCTTCCTTTGCGGATACCCGCGTATCCAGCGTGCGCAGGCAGGTTTCGTAGGCCTGTTTTCTTTCGAGGTAACGTTTGTTGCGCTCCTCGGTCACAAGGCCGCAGGCATACCCCTTTTCGGTCAGACGGAAGTCGGCGTTGTCCTGTCTTATCTCCAGCCTGTGTTCGGCGCGCGAGGTCATCATACGGTAGGGCTCGTCAGTTCCCTTTGTCACAAGGTCGTCTATAAGTACGCCTATATACGCCTCGTCGCGCCCCAATATTAGCGGCTGTTCTCCGCGTATTTTCAGCGAGGCGTTGAGTCCCGCCATAAGTCCCTGGGCGGCCGCCTCTTCATAGCCTGAGGTGCCGTTTATCTGCCCTGCGGTGTACAGTCCTTCAACCTTCTTGAACTCCAGAGTGGGATATACGTCCAGCGTGTCTATGCAGTCGTACTCTATAGCGTAAGCATAGCGCATTATGTCGCAGTTTTCCAGCCCGGCCACGGTGCGGTACATCGCCTTCTGAACGTCGTGGGGGAGGGAGGAGGACATCCCCTGAACGTACACTTCCAGCGTGTCCCTGCCCTCCGGCTCAAGAAAGAGCTGGTGCCTCTCCTTGTCCCTGAAGCGCACCGCCTTCGTTTCAATAGAGGGGCAGTAGCGCGGCCCCGTGGAAAGTATTGTGCCGTTGTACAGGGGGGAGCGGCCGAGGTTGGAGAGTATTATTTCGTGCGTGGCGGCGTTGGTATATGTCAGGTAGCACGGCATAGCGTTTTTTACCGGCTCTTCCGTCATATATGAAAAGGGCGGTATGCCCTCGTCGCCGTACTGAACCTCGCATTTTTCGTAGTTCACCGTTCTGCCGTCCACGCGGGCGGGGGTGCCCGTCTTGAAGCGGCGCACCTTAAAGCCCAATTTTATGAGATTTTCAGTGAGCGCGGAGGCGGGGGCAAAGCCGTTGGGGCCGCTCTTCGCCTTTACGTCGCCCGTCACCGTTTCGGCGTTTAAATACACGCCCGTGGCAAGTATTGCCGCTTTGCAGTAAAATATGCCGCCGTAAGTCGTCCTTACGCCGATGACGGCGCCGTTCTCGGTGAGAATTTCCGCCGCCTCGCCCTGCACTATGCGCAGGTTCGGCGTGCGTTCGAGCGTGCGCTTCATCTCGGCGTGGTAGGCGTGCTTGTCGGATTGGCACCTTAAAGACTGCACGGCAGCCCCCTTGCCCACGTTGAGCATTCTCATCTGAAGGGCGGTCTTGTCTGCATTGATTCCCATCTCGCCGCCGAGGGCGTCTATTTCGCGCACGAGGTGTCCCTTTGCCGTGCCTCCAACGGAGGGATTGCACGCCATAAAGGCTATGCTGTCCAGATTGAGGGTGAGCATAACCGTGTCAAGTCCCGTCCGCGCGCAGGCGAGGGCGGCTTCGCAGCCGGCGTGTCCCGCGCCCACTACAACCACGTCAGATTTTCTTTCGGTGAAAGCGTTCATACCATTTTGCCGTGCGTTGAAATATTTTACGCCGCGAAAGTCCGCACGGCTCTTTCGCGGCGTTAATTCAACCATATAAAGGGGGCAATCCCCCGCGCTGCGCGCCGGTTTACGGCAGGTTGCGCAGGCTTGCGGTCACTTTTTAAGGATTATGTTCTTTATGTCGTCTACGTCCTTTGCTATCTTGTCGTTTATGCGGCACATCTCCTCAACCTTGTCGCGCGAGTACAGCACGGTGGTGTGGTCTCTTCCGCCGAGTTCCTGACCTATGGAAACGAGGGGGAGGGACAGCAGGTCGCACATAAGGTAGCAACAAATCTGTCGGGGAATTACCACCTCTTTTTTCTTGCTCTTGCCCGTGAGGTCGGACTTCGATATGTGATAGAAGGAGGTGACGGCAGATATAACCGTGGCGGGGGTAATCTCCTCTTTGCCGCCTTCGGATACGGCCTCGTTGAGCGCGCTGCGCGCAAGCGATACGGTGATGGGCACTTCGTGCAGGCGGGAGGCGAATATGACCTTTGTCAGTCTGCCCTCAAGCGTGCGCACGTCGTCGCCGCTGTCCTTTGCCAGAAAGTGCAGCACCTCGTCCGGCACCACGCACTTCTTTTCAAACGCCTTGCGCTTTAAAATCGCCACTTTGGTTTCAAAGTCGGGCGGCAGTATGTCGAACAGCAGTCCCCCGGAAAAGCGCGTTTTAAGCCTCTCTTCAAGCGCGGCGAGTTCCCTCGGCGAGTGGTCTGAAGAGATTACTATCTGCTTGCCCTTTGAAACAAGTTCGTTGAAGGTGTGGAAAAACTCCTCCTGAACGGCCTTTTTGTTTTCAATGAACTGAATATCGTCTATAATCAGCACGTCGGCGCTGCGGTAATGCTGGCGCAGTTTGTTGCTCTTGTCGCGGGTGTCCGGGCCGCGCGTGGCAAACATTGTGTCTATAATTTCGTTTACAAACTGTTCGCAGGTTATGTATATGACTTTGAGGTAGGGCTTTTCGCGCACTATCTTGTTTGCTATGGCCTGCATAAGGTGGGTTTTGCCGAGGCCCGTGCCGCCGTATATGAACAGCGGGTTGTATGTGCCCGCGGGGTCGCCGGCCACGGACTGCGCGGCCGCATAAACGTATTCGTTGCTCGGTCCCACCACAAAGCTGTCGAATGTGAATTTGGGGTCAAGATTTTCGGGCGCGCTGAACGCCTGCTCCTCGCTGGGGGCGTTGTAGGCGTAGCCGTCGCTGCCCTCTACCTTGAGGCGGAAGTCGGTAAGCCCCACGTCGGCCTCGTTTATTGCCTCGCGCATCTTTTCTGCAAGCGTACCCGTTATATATCTGGCAAAACTTTCGGTGGGGGCTTCGAGTACGATATATCTTCCGTCCACGTCAACGGGCACCAGCTTTTCAATAAAGGTGGTGTAGTTGATATGCGATACGAGTTCGCGCATCTTCTCCTTTATCGGGTTGTATAAAAAATCGAAGTTTCCCTTTGCCGCCATAACTTTTGCCGCTATTTCCTTTGAATTTCTGTTAAAAAGTTGTATAATATAAGGTAAATATATGTAATCTGCCGCAACGAGCGCGGCTTTGTCAATAGATTATACTACGAATTGCGACTAAAATAAAGTATTTTAAGTAAAAATGCGCATAAAAAATTTGAGCCTTAAAAATTTCAGAAATTACGCGGACGAAAACTTTGAGTTTTCTGACGGGCTTAACGTGCTGTACGGGCGCAACGCCCAGGGCAAGACCAACTGTGCGGAGGCGGTGTTCTATCTGTGTACGGGCGTATCGCCCCGCGCGCGCAGGGACAGGCAGCTCATAATGCACGGTCAGTCCTGCGCGGAAATCTGCGCGGTGGCGTGCGGCAGGTACGGCGACGTGGAAATATCCGCAAAAATATGGGAAAACGGCCGCGAGGTGCGCGTCAACGGCAACAGGATAGCCCGCAACGCCGACCTCCTCGGCAACGTGTTCAGCGTGTTCTTTTCCCCGTCTGAACTCCGCCTCATTCAGGACGGGCCTGACGAGAGGCGCAGATTTCTGAACATATCCATCTCACAGCTGTCAAAAAATTACTACACGGCGCTGTTGCGCTACAACAAGATTCTTGAACAGCGCAACAATCTTTTAAAAGACAGGGACGCGGGCCTTATTTACGACACCCTGCCCGTGTGGGACGAACAGCTTGCAAAGTACGCGGCGATAGTCACCCGCCACCGCGCCGACTTTGTGGAGAGGCTGTCGCCGCTGGCGCGGGAAGAACACCTCAGCCTCACGGACGGGGCGGAGACGCTGTCCGTCTCGCTTGAGCGCAGGCGCGTTGGCGACGACGAGGAGCTTGCCGAACAGATTTTTTCCGAACTTCAGCGCAACTATGACCGCGACATCCGCCTCGGCTATACCTCAAGCGGCCCGCACAGGGACGATTTGGACATAACCATAAACGGGCAGGACGCAAAAAACTTTGCCTCCCAGGGGCAGACGCGCACGGCCGCGCTCTCCGTAAAGCTTGCGGAGATGGAAATTTTCAGGGAACTTTCAGGCGAATATCCCGTGCTTATTCTGGACGACGTGATGAGCGAACTCGACCTTCCCCGCAGGAAGAAGCTCGCCCAAAGGGCGCAGGGAATGCAGACCATACTCACCTGCACCCACGCAGAGCGGGCGCTGTACGGCCGCCAGGCCAACAAAATAAGAATAGAGGGGGGAGCGATAAAGAGATGAGGGCCGACCTCCATACCCACTCATATTTTTCCGACGGAATGTTCTCTCCCGAAGAGCTGGCTTCCGCCTGCGCGCAAAACGGCGTCCTGCTGGCGGCGCTCACCGACCACGACAATATGAACGGTTGCGCGGCGTTCGCCGCCGAGTGCGCAAAGCGCGGGGTGCGCAGCGTGCGCGGGCTGGAGATTTCCGCCTATACGGACGTAAAGGTACACATACTCGGCTACAACGTGGACGACGGCTGCGCCGAGTATGAAAAATTCGCTGCCTTTGTGCGCGGGGGCGCGCTCAACCGCACGGAGGACATACTCTCAAAACTCAGGAAGAGGGGAATGAACCTTACTTTCGACGACGTAATAAGGGAGCGCAGGTGCGACGGTTCCCCCCTGCACACTATGTATGTGGCGGGGGGCGCGGCGGGACAGGGCTACGCGCCCCCCCCGTCCCCCTTCTCTTCCTCACACCCCACACCCGAAAAAGAGGAA
>CBCPNE010000117.1:0-2739 GCA_965120435.1 uncultured Clostridia bacterium | reverse complement strand
TGCGCGTGCGCGCGCATAAACGGTCGTTTTTTGCAGACGGGGCGCGGAATGTCACCGTTTTTTTCGCCGTGCAAAGAAGTCACGCGGAATTTTCTGAAAAAAGTTAAAAAAATTTTTTAAATATGCAAAATCTGTCATATTTGACGGTTATAATGAAAACACAAACAAATGTTCGTATTTTAAACGGAGGCGGAAATTTATGAAAGTAAAGACAATTTTAAAGTTCTACTTTACCGCCGAAGAAACTTTAGGCAGACTTGACGGACTAATTTATAAAAAAGCTTTTTCGGTAAACTGGGCGCGTTCTGCAGGGGACTGCGCGGAGGAGGTTGCGGGACTTGTGAGAAAAAAGGGCGAACTGTGTTGGCTCGCCCGCTCGGTGGGGGATATAGTGCGCACTTTCGGCGAAGGGGAGGTAAAGGCGCTCAGGCGGTATGCGCTGGGTGCGGGCCGCCCGTCTGCGGAGGAGCGCAGGGAAAATCACAGATTGGCCGTGGCGTTTGCGCGCAGGGCAAACAGGGCGGCGGACAGCTGGCGCGAGGGGCTTGAGGCGGCTGCGGAGTATGTATTTTTCTGCTGAGCGTTCAGCGCATATTTTCTTCGGCGAACGGGTCGGCCCGCCTTTTACGCCCCCTCATTCTGCCCGTGAGGGCGGCTATGGCGAGGGCGAGTGCCGCAAGCACGCCGAGTATCACCCACGCCGTAACGGAGCCCGCCCCCGCGGACGTAGCGGCGGGCTGTTCTTCCCCCTGGGAGGAGGCGCTTTCAATAAGCGGATAATCTTCGGTTGCCCCCGTAATATATCCGAACGAGCTTTGGTACAGCACATAGGAATATCCCGCCGCGCCGCTGTAGTAGTTGCCGTAAAATGCCGCCGTAACCGTGATGTCGCCCAGCGCGGGCAGTCCGTTTGCGGGCGCTTCCTGCGAAAAGGTGACGGAAATTGTCTGATACAGATACGCCGTTTCGGGCGCCTGGCTCAGGGCGGAGAAGTCGTCTGCCTTCACATAGCCGTACAGCGCGCGGTACAGCCCGTAATCCTCCGCGTACTTCACATAGTACCAGCCGCCGTATTCTTCAAGCACCTCCACGCAGTAGGTGTACGGCACGGCGAATATGGCGGAGGATACGTCCATATCCGTGTAGAAGTAGGCCTCGCGCGAGTTTGCGCGCGCATATGTTGCCGCGGAATCTTCGGCCAGCGCGGCAATCGGGGCGACGGCGGCGGCAAACGCAATAAACGCGGCGGCGAACGCCGCCGCTGCTTTCAAACGCTTCATATACGGGCATTTTAAATTGTTGCGCGCCGAAAAATTTAACTTATTTTGTAATAAAAGGTCTTATGCGAAAGGAAGATATATTAAACGCCCTTGCGGCCGTGGACAGGGAGCTGGAAAACAGAAGACGTTCAGACAAGCTCTCCGCCTACAACGCGGGCAGAAAGAAGCACAAAAAGCAGCTTGCTTTCCACAGGTGCAAAAAGCGCAACAGGTGGGTGTTCGGCGGCAACCGCTCCGGCAAGACGGAGTGCGGCGCCGTGGAGGCCCTTTGGATTGCGCGCGGCTGTCACCCGTACAGGAAGAACAGAAGGGACGCGTTCGGCTGGGTGGTGTCCCTCTCACAGCAGGTCCAGCGCGACGTGGCGCAGGCCAAGATACTCTACTACCTGCCAAAGAGCTGGATTGCCGACATAGTAATGCTCTCCGGCAGGAAGGACAGTCCCGCCGCGGGAGTGATTGACCAAATAAAGATAAAGAACGTATTCGGCGGAATTTCCACGATAGGCTTTAAAAGCTGCGACCAGGGCAGGGAGAAGTTTCAGGGCGCGTCGCTCGACTTCGTGTGGTTTGACGAGGAGCCTCCGCGCGACATATATGAGGAATGTCTTATGCGCGTTATGGACAGGCGCGGGGATATATTCGGCACTATGACGCCGCTCAAGGGCAGGACGTTTATCTTCGGCGAGATATACCTCAACAGAGGGAACAACCCCGAAGTGTGGTACGAATTTATGAACTGGGAGGACAACCCCTTTCTGTCCGCAGGGGAGATAAAACTGCTTGAGGGCGCGCTCTCACGGCAGGCGCTGGACAGCCGCAAATACGGCAGGTTTTCAGAGGGGGCGGGGCTTGTCTATCCCGAATTTGACGAGGCCGTACACGTCATAGAGCCGTTCTCCGTGCCGCCGGAGTGGCAGGAGACCATCTCCATAGACCCCGGACTCAACAATCCGCTGGCCGCGCACTGGTACTGCGTGGACTGGGACGGCAACGTGTACGTCATAGCCGAACACTATGCAAAGGGCAGGGATATAGACTTCCACGCCGCCGCCATAAGGGAGGTGAGCGCGCGCGTCGGCTGGCGTACGGACAGGCAGGGCAGGCTGCGCGCCGTAATAGACAGCGCGGCAAATCAGCGCACACTTGCCTCCTGCAAGTCTGTGGCGGAACTCTTCCGTGAGAGGGGCATACTCGTAAACACCGACGTGGACAAGGACGTCTTTGCCGGCATAGCGCGCGTAAAGAGTTACCTTGCGCGCGGCAACGGCACGCCAGACCTGTATATCTTTTCAAACTGCAAAAATATGATAGCCGAATTCAAGAGCTACAGCTGGGGGGAGGGCGACAGACCCGTAAAGCGCGACGACCACTGTATGGACGAACTGAGGTACTTCATTATGACGCGCCCGCGCCCCGCCGACAGGCCGGCGGCAGACGGCCCGCTGGCGCGCGACAAGGC
>CBCPNE010000116.1:0-5627 GCA_965120435.1 uncultured Clostridia bacterium | reverse complement strand
TTCACTCTCGGCACAGATAAGCACGTTTCCTATTCTGCTGTCGTCCTTCGGTTACGTCAGCTGGGCCAGCACGGTTATGAACATAATTTTTGTGCCGCTGCTGTCCGCTGTTTTCACGCTGCTTCTGGCGTGTACGGTATTCGGGCTGCTCATTCCGCCGATAGCCGGATTTATATTGCTGATACCAACTGTTCCGCTCGGCGGAATAATGTCGCTCATAGTCTCTTCGCGGGCAGAGGAGGCGCTGATTTCAGGGTTTACATTCGGCGGTTTCCTGCCGCTGTACTATCTTGCCGTGTTTATAATTTCGGACAAAGTAAACTTCAGATTGCGGGTGAGGAGCGTGGTTTCCGTACTGTTGGCGCTCGTTCTGGCCGCCTGCATTGTCCTGAAGAATTACACTCCGCGCGGTGCGGTAAAAATAATAGTTTCGGCTTACTACAATGAAAGCTACTGCGTGCTGCTTCAGACAAGCGAAGGCAATGTTCTCGTAGTTTCGGAAACTCCGTCCTCCTACGATATATCGTCCCTGCTCGGCGAATACGCCGCCGGCGACCTTGCCGCCGTCATAATTCTTGGCGGAGAGGAGAGCGTGTACGCATATACTCTGCTCGGCTTTGAGTGTTCCGATGTCTACGTCTGGTATCAGAACATCAATTTTCAGCCGTACAACGGGGTAACGGTACACTATGAAGAGCAGTTTACCGTAGCGGGAATATCTTTCAGCTACTGCGGAAGCTACGATATGGTTGCCGAATGCGGCGGCATAACGGTGGGCATAAGCGTCGGCGGCACGGTAGAGATAGAGAGCTGCGACCTGCTCATCTCGGCGCAGTCCGTACACGACTGCGAAAGCGGCACGGCGGTCTATTTTGAACAGGTCAACTTTGAATATAACGCGTATGATTGCGGCGACTTGCAATTTTACGCAAAAGATGGTAGACTGTTTGCATACGGCAACTTGTCTGTTAAGGGCAGCGGAATTTAAGAAATATGAAGTACACGGAACTTAAAAATTTTATAAAGGAAGGCGGAAGCGGCGTTTATCTTCTGCAGGGAGAGGACGCTTACTTTCTTTCCGGCGCGGAAAAGACGATAAAGGACGCATATCTTCAGATGCCTGAACTCAATTTCACCGTGTTCGACGGCGAAAGCCTGAAAGGACAGGCCATAAAAAGGCTTACGGACGCCCTTTCGGCCTTTCCGTTTATGGCGGAAAAGCGTGTAGTTAAGGTGACAGGCTTCTGCCCGTCGGAGGCGGACTATGAAAAATATCTTAAGCCGTTTTTTGCAGATTTTCCCTCGACAGCCGTTCTGATAATAGTAAACGCTCAGACCAGAAAGGGCGCGGCAGATTTAAGGCGCAAAGCGGGCGTTGCCTATGTGGACTGCGGAAAGGCAGACGAAGAAGAGGTTGCCCGCTGGATATACCTCACGCTGAAGCGTTCGGGAATATATGCGGAAGCGGGTGTATGTATGAATATTGCGCGCTGGTGTCTTTGCAATATGTCGCGCGTATCGCTTGAGGTGCAGAAGATAATAATCTACAAAAACGGCGGGGGAGAGCTGTCCGGGGAGGAGGCCGAAGCGCTTGTATATAAGGACGCAGATTACCGCGTATATGAGATGACCAACGCAATGGCGGCAAAAAATTATTCGCGTTTCACCGCGATAGCCGCCGAACTTATGGGCAAGGGAATGGATGAAATGGGCGTGCTTAACAGTCTGTTTTCCTACCTGAGGAACATTGTCACCGCGGCATATTCGCGAGGGAGCGACGCAGAGCTTGCAAAGCTTCTCGGAATGAAAGAATACGGCGTAAAGCGCAGCCGTGAACAGGCCAGAAATCTCGGGGTCGACAGGGCGCGCACTCTCTGTTCGCAGATATATACGGCAATATCGGGCGTAAAGTGCGGCGAACTCACCCAGGAGAGCGCTTTCCGTCAGGTCTGCGCCAAAATATTTTTTGCCGCCTGAAAATATTGACTTGAAAATTGCTTTATTTTTTTGCAGTAAAAATATATAATTGATATGTAATATGTGCTGAACTGCGCATATAAAACGGGCGGCTTTCCGCCGCCGGGAATTTTTGTCTGTCTGCGCGCTTAAAATATATATACGGCGCTGTACGGCGCAAAGGAGGTAAAGGTACTTGGATTGGTCAACATTTGCAACCAGCGTAAAAGATTTTTTTTCGAGCTTCGGTACCTATGGCGTGTCATACGCTATGGAGCTTATCTTCTTTGCCGTACTGTTTTATTTCGTGTTCAGGGTTTTGCAGACCAACAAAAATTATAAATTTATCGTAATGTTTATTCTTGCGATAGTCTGGTGCGGAATCTCCTTCGCGCTGTCTGGCATAGAATCGCACTTCCTGCTTATAGTAATTATAATGCTCGCCACCCTGATATTTACAATGTACAACACCGAAATCAAGAGGGCGCTTTTAGACAGTATGGTCAAGGGCAAGAACGACAGGCCCAAGGTGAGCGCGAGCGGCGTGGACGCGATAATTGACGAGATGATACGCGCCATGCAGAATATGTCCAAAAACAATGTGGGCGCGCTGATAGTGCTCTCCAATGAAAACCTTCCGGAGGGTATAATTGAAAGCGGCACCGTGGTCAATGCGGAGATTACCTCCCAGATGATAGAGGCGGTGTTCTACCCCAAAGCTCCCCTGCACGATGGAGCAATGGTTATAGAGGGCAGTAAAATTTATGCGGCCGGTTGTTTTCTGCCGCTCGCCCAGAGTGAAAATCTCCCCAAAGAGATGGGCAGCCGCCACCGTGCGGCACTCGGCGTAACTTCGGTTGCAAGCGTTACGTCGCTTGTGGTGTCGGAGGAAACGGGCATAATATCCATAGTCAAAAACGGAGCAATAAAGAAGAAGTACGCAGATGCGACAGACCTCAGGAATGCGCTCAGCGATTACTACTGGTCAGATTTAACGGCGGAGGCTAAAGAATGAAAAAGATAGGCGAATTTTTCAAAGGGCTCTTTACAAAAAATATCCCTATAAAGATTCTCGCAATAGTTCTTGCGGCTCTCACCGTTCTGTTTATTAACCTTATCTAAGGTGTCGCATATGACTGATACGAAAGAAGACGCAATCTGTATTCCGGAAATTCTGTTGCCCGCGAGAGCGGATATGACGGCGTGGGCGGTGAACGCCTGCGACCAGTTTACGGGCGACAGAAAGTATTGGGAAGACGTCCGCGCGCTTACGCAGGGCAAGCCGAGTACTTACGACCTGATATTCCCCGAAATTTACCTCAAAGACCGCCCCGAAGAGCGTGTGGCGGCAATAAACGCGGCTATGGCTGACTATCTTGACCGCGGTATATTCAAAGAGGTAAAGGGCGGTTTTGTCCTCGTTGAAAGAACAACTAAGGAGAGCGGTACCCGAACGGGTATTGTCCTCGCCGTAGACCTTGAATGTTATTCCTTCCGCCAGGAAGATAAGGCGCTCATCCGCTCTACAGAGGCGACCATTATGGACAGGCTGCCTCCCCGTGTGAAGATAAGGGAAAACGCCTTGGTAGAACTTCCGCACGTCATGCTGCTGTACGACGACCCCGACTGCCGCGTTACGCGCTGCGTCAGGCGCGGAGAATTACTGTATGATTTTGACCTGAATATGGGCGGCGGCCATGTGACTGGCACTTACGTTGCCAACGCGGAAGGGGTGCGCGACAAATTCTATTCGCTCATCGGCGGCAAAGACAGAATGATGTTTGCCGTAGGGGACGGCAACCACTCGCTCGCCGCAGCCAAACAGTGCTGGGAAAAGATTAAGCAGGGACTTACGGACAGCGAAAGGCTTACTCATCCCGCGCGCTACGCCCTGTGCGAGGCGGTGAACATATACGACAGCGCGCTGGAATTTCACCCTATCCACAGATTTATAAAGACGGACAAGCCGCGTGTTTTTGCGGACGGTTGGCCGCTTTCGGGCGGAGGCCGCGCGCAGATAGTGGCAGACGGAAAATATAAAGAAGTTCCCTTCCCTGAAAATATTCCGCAGGGAATACGTGAGCTGGACGAATACATTGCTTCATTCACCGCACAAAACGGCGGGGAGACCGACTATATTCACGGTGAAGGCGACCTCGTCTCTCTCACGGGCGAAGGAGTCGGCGTTCTTCTTCCGTCCATAGACAAACATGATTTTTTCCGCCTGATAAAAGAGGGCGGCAATCTGCCCAAAAAGACCTTTTCAATGGGCGAGGGCAATGAAAAGAGATATTATATAGAAGCAAAAAGGATTAAGTAACAAATGGCGTTAAAAGTTTGCAAATTCGGCGGCACGTCTATGGCGGACGGCAATGTGATGTTGCGCGTAAAGAACATCATAGAAAGCGACAGGGACAGGAAATACATAGTCGTCTCTGCTCCCGGCAAGAGGTATTCAGGCGATATAAAGGTTACTGACGTACTCTACGAATGTTACAATGAAGTTGCGGAAAAAGGCACCTGCGAAGGCGCTTTCGGCATTTTAAGAAACAGATTTACAAGTATAGTAAAGGAACTTAACATAGACTTTGACATCAAGTCTGTTCTGGATGAAACGGAAAAGCGCATAAACGAGGAAAAGGACGCAGACTTCACCGCGTCCCGCGGCGAATATCTGTGCGCGCGCGTAATGGCGGAGGTACTCGGCGCAAAATTCATAGACGCCGAGGACGTAATTTTCTTCAAGTCCAACGGCGTGTTCGACGGCGACAGGTCTTATAAGGCCATCAGCGACGCGCTTTCAGGCGTTGAAAGGGCGGTGTTCCCCGGCTTTTACGGCAAAGACGTAAACGGAAGAGTAAAGACGTTCTCGCGCGGCGGGTCGGATATATCCGGTTCGATAGTTGCGCGCGCCGTAAACGCTACTCTGTACGAAAACTGGACGGACGTAAGCGGCTTCCTCGCCTGCGACCCCCGCATAGTGGACAGTCCTAAACGTATAAAAGCTCTTTCATACAAAGAACTCAGGGAACTTTCCTATATGGGTGCAAACGTGTTGCACAGCGAAAGTATTTTTCCCGTGCGCAAGGCCAACATTCCTATTCATATCAAGAATACTTTCCGTCCGGAAGACGAGGGAACTCTTATACAGCCCAGCGTATATTACAAGCCCAGCGGCAATCTGGTTACGGGCATAGCCGGCAAAAAGGACTTCACTGTAATCTTTATAGAAAAGTCGCTTATGAACTCGGAAATAGGTTTTGTCCGCAAGGTACTCACCGTGCTTGAAAACGCTGGCGTTCCCGTAGAACACATACCCTCCGGCATAGACACTATGTCCGTAGTCATTGAAAGCGCCGCATTAAAGAACGGCAAGCTTGAAGTTGTGCTTCAGGGTATAAAGGAGGCTGTATCGCCCGATACGCTGCGCGTAACAGAAGACATCGCGCTCATAGCCACCGTCGGTCACGGAATGTCATCTTCAGTCGGCACGTCGGCAAGGCTGTTCAAGGCAATGGCAGACGCCGAAATCAACGTCAGGATGATTGACCAGGGTTCTTCAGAACTCAACATAATCGTCGGCGTAAGTAACCAGGATTGCGATAGGTGCATCGCCGCCATATACCGCGAATTTTTCGGTGCATAGGCATAAATATAGCATAGTGCAGGCC
>CBCPNE010000115.1:0-11391 GCA_965120435.1 uncultured Clostridia bacterium | reverse complement strand
AGCCCGACAAGTCGGGCAAGTATAATCAATCCGCATAGTAAATGCCGCAGAAAGCTGCGGCATTTGTATTTTTTGAGGCGGGACTTGTGACCGCAGGCGGCGGAGGGTACAGCCTGAAAAGCTGAATAGGGGCAAATAACTTTACTCTCGCAAAAAAATAATGTATATTTATTGCGGACCGCGCAATGCGCGCGGCCCGTCTGACTGCTCTACGGGAGAATAGTTATGAAAGAGAGACAACGATTTGCCGCGCGCCGCAAAATCATATCCGGCGCTGTCGTCTTTATCTTTGCGGCGGGGCTTGCCGCGGCGATGGAGGCGTGCAAATTTACTGTTGACCCGCGCTTTGTGTACGGTGCCCTGGCCGCCGAAATAATTCTTGCCGCCCTTTCCGCCGTCGGGCTGGCGCTCATCGTGCGCCGCCTAAGGGGGCGCATATCCTGCGGGCAATACCGCGGCGCGGCGCTTGCGTTCGGCCGCCGCGCGGGGCGCGCCTGCCGCAGGGGCAGATATACGTTTCAGGCGTCGGCGGCCGTCTTTGCGGCGTGCTTTATGGCTGTGGCGGGACTGTTTTTTACCTGCACAAATATTTCCGCCGCGGCTGTTACGGACGAAAAAGATTTTGTGCGGGTCATACATGCAGGTGGGGGGGGGTACCTCAACAGCTATGAACTGACGCTCGAAAACGCGCGTCAGGGCTGCGAATACATAGAGCTTGACTTTTTGTTCACCGAGGACGGATACCTCGTCTGCTCGCATTATTTTGAGTTCTGCGGGCATTCGTTTGAGGACCGCGCCACGCTTGAAGAGTTTATGGAGAGCGACCTCGGCGGATACACGCCTATGACTGCGGATATGCTTATGCAGCTTATGGCGGAAGAGACGGGCTTTAAAGTCGTGTTCGACACCAAGGAGGACGACATATTTTCTGTGATAGCGGCGCTTGACGAAACCGCCGCAAATTACGGCGTGGATATTTACAGCAGGTTTATAATTCAGTTTTATGATAAGGCTGATTACGACGGGCTTGCCGATATGCCGTTTGAAGAGCTGTGGTTTACCAATTACAGGGCCAAGTACGACACCCTCACCATAGAGCGGTACTTCGGCGACGACGACAGGGTTACGACAATCGTTATGAACGAGACCGACTGGATGATTAAGGCCTCTTTTGCAAGGGTGAGCGGCAAACAGATAGCCGTGCATACCATAAACGATTTGTCTCTGGCGGAATTTTACGCCGCGCGCGGGGTTGATTTCATCTACTGCGACTATATAATCTGACCGCCACGGCAGATTTTTGTTTGGCGGGCCGCGGCGGCGGTGATAAATAAAAAAAGAGTGTGACGCGTCCGCACGGCGCGCAAGGGGGACGTTTTCAAATGAACGACAAGACGCAGAAATTCAAAAGGATTTTGAAAAACATAGACTACCGCTCCGCAGTTCTGCCCTGTATATTTCTGTTGGCGGGAATATTTTTTATAGCCTTTCCGGAGGGTATGCTCAATATTCTCTGTTACATACTCGGTTCGCTCACCATACTTGCGGGCGTTGTGCGCTTTTGCTTTCTGTTTGCGCTCCCGCAGAGAAGGCGCTTTTCAGAGGCGGTGATAATCTGCGTGATAATAGCCGTTGGTATTCTGCTGCTTGTCGCACCCGACCTTCTGAACGGCCTGGTGTGCGTGATGTTCGGCCTTATGCTCATTGTGGACGCGCTGTTAAAGGCTGAGGAGAGCGTGGCAATGAAGAAATTCGCCGTTAAAAAGTGGTGGCTGGGCGCGGTTGTGTCCGCGTTGTGCCTCATACTCGGCATATTCATAATAGTAAATCCCTTTACTACTCAAATACTTATGATATTTGTAGGTATCGCGATGCTGTTCGACGCCGTATGCAGTTTTGCCTCAATATTTGCAAAGTCGGCCTCCGAACTGCGCGTGCGCGACGGGGTTGCAAATCCTGCGGAACCTGACGATGACGGCGACGGCAATGAGGAAGAAGAGGACTACGACTGCGAAGACGATGACGACGATGACTATGAGGATGACGAGGAGGATGACTCCGTTAAGGGTAAAAATATCATAGATATATGACGTATCGTTTATGATTAAATTTATCGGTCCGCGCCTTACGGCGCGGACTTTTTCTGTGCGGGGGATTTTTTCTTCGGGCTTTGCGGCGGCGTTTAATTTCCGCGTCCCCCGGTTGACAAAGGCCGCGTTTTTATATAAAATTTATAAAAGCGGTTAATATTAATAAGTGCCGCCCGCGGACTGCGGCGTTTCTTTCACGCAATCCGCGGTTTATCCTGAGGAGACCTATGAAAACTAAAAGCAAATTCAATCTGATTGCCAATCTGGTATATCTTGCGGCGCTTGCCGCGCTCACGGCAGTCTACATAATTTTTGACGGCATTTCCTATAAGGCTGCGGCCAGCGCAATCTTTCTGCTCGGCGCGGTGCTCAATCTCTTTCTCGTACTCCGTTCGGGCAGGAGCGGCTATTCCGCGTGCAAATATGTGCTGGTGGCGGCCGCCGCCTTATGCTTCGCGGGCGATTTGGCAATACATTATGATTTTATAGCGGGGGTGGTAGTATTTGCCGCGGGGCATATTTTGTACATAGCCGCCTTCCAGACGGTAAATTCCGTAGGCTGGCGCACGGTGATACCTGCGGCGGTGGCGGCGGCCGGGTCGCTGTGTCTGGTGACGCTGTACCCCGCCTATAACTTCGGCGATAAGCTGCCCGCCGTAATCATATACGCCATTATCATAAGCTGTATGTTCGGCAGGGCCGCGGGCGTTGCGCTGGACGGCACGGTTCCCGTCCGCCTGCGCATATGCTCCGTTGCGGGCGCCGCGCTCTTCCTGCTCTCCGACGTGTTCCTTACAATGTACAATTTTGCAGGCGGGGAGAAGATTTATGACGTGCTGTGCCTTGCGTTCTACTATCCCGCGCAGTATCTGCTCACGCTGTGCATACTCTTTTCCGCCGACGGCGGGGAAGGGCGCGTAAAGCAGGAGATGAACGTGTTCCGCAGGCTGTGGTGCCGCCTGTACCAGGCGGTGTTCAGACTGCTGCTGCCCTTCCTTCCCTACCGTCAGCCCAAGCCGTTGGGCGGCAGTGCGGAGGCGGCCGAACTGCTGAAGAGCAAGGGAAAAAGGCGTGCGCTGATAGTTACGGATAAAAATATATACGCCTGCGGACTGTGTTCCGGCCTTGAGAGTACGCTCAGGGAGAACGGAATAGAGTGTTCGGTCTATGCCGACACGGTTGCCAACCCCACCGTTGCAAACTGCGAGGCGGCCGCCGCAAAATTCAGGGAGGACGGCTGCGACTGCCTTATAGCCGTGGGCGGGGGCAGCGCAATGGACTGCGCCAAGGGCGCGGGCGCGCTGATAATAAAGCCCAAGAAGAAGCTTATATCTATGCGCGGCGTTCTTAAAGTTTTTGGCAGACTGCCGCTGTTCATAGCCGTGCCCACAACTGCGGGTACGGGCAGCGAAACCACGATAGCCGCCGTAATAACGGACGACAAAACGCGCGACAAGTTCACCATAATATCTTTCTGCATTGCGCCTCATTACGCTATTCTGGACCCCGGAATGACGGTGGGACTTCCCCCGCACGTAACTTCGACTACGGGTATGGACGCGCTCACGCACGCGGTGGAGGCCTACATAGGCCGCTCCACCAACAGAATGACCAGAAAGCTTGCGGTGGAGGCGGTAAGCATAATACGCGCCGAACTGTACACCGCTTACACTGACGGACAGAACAGATTTGCGCGCGGGAGAATGCAGTACGCGGCCTACTGCGCGGGGTTGGCGTTCACCATATCGTATGTGGGTTACGTTCACGCGGTGGCGCACTCGCTTGGCGGCAAGTACAACACGCCGCACGGGCTGGCAAACGCCGTGATTTTGCCTTATGCGTTGAAGCGCTACGGCGTTGCCGCAAGGAAAAAGCTCGCCCGCCTTGCGCGCCTTTCGGGTGTGGCGGACGTCACTCTGGACGACGCCGAAGCGGCGGAGGCGTTCATAGCCTTTGTTGAGGATATGAACGCAAAGATGAATATCCCCTCAAAACTTGCGGTAAAGGAAGAGGACATACCCGAACTTGCCGGCCACGCGGACAAGGAGGGCAATCCGCTGTATCCCGTGCCCCGCCTTATGAACAGAAAGGCGCTTGAAAATCTGTATTACGATATAAAGGAGTAAGAATATGCGCGAATTACTTGAAAAACAGCGCGAATATTATATATCGGGGGCAACGCTTCCCGTAAAGAACAGGGTGGCGGCGCTAAAAAAGCTTAAATCGGTCATACTTGCGCGCGAACGCGACATATACGACGCCCTGAGGGCCGACCTCGGCAAGAGCGGCTTTGAAAGCTATATGTGCGAAGTGGGTATGACCTTGTCTGAAATAAGTTATATGATAAAGCGCACCGCTCGCTTTGCGCGCGATACGGTTGTGCCCACGCCTATGGCGCAGTATCCCGCAACGAGCTACGTCAAAAAATCGCCCTACGGCTGCGTGCTTATAATGAGCCCGTGGAACTATCCGTTTATGCTGGCCTTAGAGCCGCTTGCGGACGCCGTTGCGGCGGGCAACACCGCAATAGTAAAGCCTTCGGCATATTCGCCCGCCACAAGCAGGATTGTGGCCGAAGTGATTAAGGAGGCGTTCCCTCCGGAATATGTGACTGCCGTCCTCGGCGGCAGAGCGGAAAACAATGCGCTTCTGGATATGCCGTTCGATAAAATCTTTTTCACCGGCAGCGTAGCCGTGGGCAGAGAGGTGATGCGCCGCGCGGCCGAAAGGCTGACCCCCGTCACGCTGGAGCTGGGCGGCAAAAGCCCCTGCATAGTGGACAGAACGGCAAACATACCGCTTGCGGCAAAGCGCATAGTGTTCGGCAAATTTCTCAACTGCGGGCAGACCTGCGTTGCGCCCGATTATATAATGGCGCACAGGGACATAAAGGACGAACTCCTCGTTCAGCTCAAAGCGCAGATAAAGGCGCAGTTCGGCGCGTATCCGCTTGAAAACGCCGCCTACGGCAAGATAATAACGCAGAAGCACTATGAAAGGATTTGCAGCCTCATAGACCCCGCAAAGGTATATTGCGGCGGGGAGAGGAGCGGCAGCGAGCTGAGAATTGCCCCCACGGTTATGGACAACGTAACCCGCGCGGACGCCGTTATGGGGGAGGAAATTTTCGGTCCCGTGCTTCCCGTACTCACCTATGACGACGGCGAGGCGTTGATTTCAGAGATAAACGCCCAGCCGCACCCGTTGGCTCTGTACGTCTTTTCCTCCGACGCAAAGTTTATCAAAGCGGTGACCGAACGCTGCCAGTTCGGCGGCGGCTGCGTCAACGACACAATAATTCATCTCGCCACCTCGCAGATGGGCTTCGGCGGAGTGGGCGGCAGCGGTATGGGCGCCTATCACGGCAGGGAGGGATTCGACTGCTTCTCTCACAAAAAGTCCATCGTGAAAAAGAGTACGGCCATAGACCTCCCCGTGCGCTATCAGCCCTATACCAGGCTCAAGGAAAGGCTTTTAAGAAAGTTTATGAAGTAAAGCGGCGCTGCCGCATATGCAGGTGAAAGCGTGAAAAAATCAGACTATTCGGACGTAAAAAATCTGAGCAAAGAAAATATCCCCTCCGGGGAAGAGGGCGCGCGTATGGCCGTGCGCGTGCGGCAGTATATAATGGCCAAAAACAGGCTCATAAAGCGGTTTACCGTGGCGTTCAGCGCCTGCCTTCTGGCTCTGCTGGTGTTCATAATAATTGCGCGCGGCACATCGCTTTACGACGACTATGCCGAGGTGTTCTGGCCTGTGGCGGGCGTGCTTGCGGCCGCGGCGGCGGCCTGTTTTGCGACGGTCGTCGTCAATATGGTTCAGTTCAAAAAATTTCTCAAAAAGTTTGACTGAGCGGCGCAATTTACAAAATTTTAACGTGCGGTTATAAAATTAAAAACATACTGTTGCTACAATCGGTGCGTAAACATATGACGGAGGGTAAGAGGAATGGTGAACATTCTCGTGGCCGAGGACGACGCCGGCCTGAACAGGCTGGTGTGCGCTTCGCTCTCAGCGGTTGGCTACGAAGTCTGCGGCTGCCGCGACGGGCAGGAGGCGCTCGACAGGCTTGAAGAACGCCGCTTCGATATGATTATAAGCGATATAATGATGCCCGGCACAGACGGTTTCGCCCTCGCCGCGGCCGTGCGTGCTTCCGATAAAACAATACCCGTCCTGTTCATAACCGCGCGCGACGATATAAATTCAAAACAGCGCGGATATAACCTCGGAATAGACGACTACCTCGTCAAGCCGTTCGATATGGACGAACTTATTCTGCGCACGCGGGCGCTTCTGCGGCGGGCCAACATAAATGCAAGCAAAAAGCTTGAGCTTGGCAACCTTGTAATGGACGAGGAGGAACACACTGCGTATGTGGACGGCATGGAACTTCCGCTCACCGTGCGCGAGTTCGACCTGTTGTTCAGACTGCTGTCCTTCCCTAAAAAGACGTTCACCCGCGCAAAACTTATGGAGGAGCTGTGGGATTACGATTCTTCCGCCACGCCGCGCACGGTTGACGTGTATATGGCAAAGCTGAGGGAAAAGACGGCGCAGTGCAACGGGTTTGAAATAGTTACCGTGCACGGGCTTGGTTACAAGGCGGTATTGAAATGAAGGGCGCGCGGAAAAAAAATTCCGCCCAGCGCACATCGTTTACCATATCGGGCTACATTCTTCTGTTTGTGGCCGTTGCGGCGGTTGCAACCGTGGCCATACTTTCGTATAACCTGATATACGGAGCTTCGGGGGATACCCTCGTATCCGCGCTGTCCACCGCGGCAATACTTACGGCGCTCACGTTCGCGCTCTGTCTGGCCGGTATAATCTGCCGCAAAGCGGTAACTGAAAAACCTGTAAAAACCATACTTGCGGCCACTGAAGAGATGGCCCGCGGCAACTTCGATATTCACCTGAGGCCGCGCCATATCTGGGGCAGGTATGACGAATACGACGTCATAATGGACAACATAAACAAGATGGCGGCGGAGCTGTCCAAAAACGAGGTGCTGCGCAACGACTTTCTTGCCAACGTCTCCCACGAGATAAAGACGCCCCTTTCAGTCATACAGAATTATGCGCAGGCTCTGCGCGGCACGGCTCTGTCTGCAAAGGAGCGCGGGGAATACGCGGATTTGCTGTGCGCGGCCTCACGCAGGCTTGCGGGACTTATCTCCAATATATTGAAGCTGAACAAACTTGAAAACCAGAAAATTTTTCCGGAAAAACGCCCCGTGCAGGCGGGCGAACTCCTCAGGGAGTGCGTTCTCTCCTTTGAGGACGCGTTTGAAAGCAAGGGGATAGAGCTTGACTGCGACATAGTCGACGTCGGTATGGTATCGGACAAAGGCTTTCTGGAAATTATATTCAATAACCTCGTTTCAAACGCCGTGAAGTTTACGGAGAGGGGCGGCTCCGTTACCGTCACGCTCAGGGACGAGGGGGCAAATATTTGCGTATGCGTGCGCGACACCGGCTGCGGAATGAGCGCGGAAACGGGCGCGAGGATATTTGATAAATTCTATCAGGGGGATACGTCCCACTCGCAGGAGGGCAACGGTCTGGGTCTGGCGCTCGTGAAGCGTGTGATAGATATACTCGGCGGCGAAATTTCGGTGGACAGCCGCCTCGGCAAAGGTTCTGCCTTTACCGTAAAACTCAGGAAGGAGTGAAGTCGTCGGGGGGACAATGAAGCGCGGGGAGAAAATCAGAAAATTTTTAAAACACCCCGGCGTATGGCTGCCCGCGTTTTATGCGGCGCTCGCCGCGTCGGTTGCCGCTACGGTGTGCATAATGCTTTTGTGGAATCCCGCAAACCCTGTGGCTTACTTCTTTTATGCCCTTAGCGCGGCGCTGCTTATATATTGCATTTATGCAAGCGTCGGACCGTTGAAGCGGCTATTCGGCAGAGCCGTGAGTTCAAACGGGATAACTTCCAGGCTTGCGGAGGACTTCGGCTACCGCACGATGGTCTTTTCCGGCATATCTCTTGGCATAAACGCGGCTTACGCCGTCTTGCAGGGCGTTCTGGGCATAATTTACCGTTCGCCGTGGTACGGCATGTTCGCCGTCTACTATATCATTTTAAGCCTGCTGCGCGGCGGCGCGCTGTGGATGAACTTGCGTGCGGAGCGCGGACTTGCGGCCGCAAAACAGCGGGCGAAACTCCGCATATATCTGGGCTGCGGGTCTATGTTCATCGTGCTCTCCGTCGCGCTGGGAACGGCGGCGGGATATATGATAATTACTGACACGTCATTCAGGTATGCGGGACTTACCATATTCGTTATGGCGGCCTACGCCTTTTATAAAATTACTTTGTCGGTAATCAACCTGGTTAAGGCCAGGCATTACAACGATTACGGGGTGCAGGCGTTCCGCAATATAAATCTTACGGACGCGCTGGTATCCATATTCGCTCTCCAGACGGCGCTGATTGCCGCTTTCGGCGGAGAGGGACAGAGCTCTATGCGCCCTATGAACATAGCTACGGGCGCGGTGATATTTGCCCTTACGTTGGGTATAGGAATATATATGATAGTGCACGCGGCGGTCAGCCTCAAAGCCGCCGCGGCCGAAGTGCCCCCAAAGAATAGTGCGGGCGAGGTGCGCGCGGATGAATGAAGAAGATTTGAAGAACAACGGGGAGGAAATTTTCTCCTACAAATACGTCGCCCTGACTGAGGAAGAGCGCAGGGTGATAGAGGACATACGCGTAAGGTATGAGGGCCGCACGGACAGGGAAGCCGGATTTGAAAGGCTGAGAAAGCTGGACAGGCTGGTGCGAAGAACGGCATTCGCCGTGTCGGTTGCCGTGGGAGTGGTCGGGTTGCTGCTGTTCGGCGGCGGAATGAGCCTTTCGCTTGAAACCTCCTCCGCGGTACTGCTTGCCCTCGGCGTGGCACTCAGTGCGGCGGGCGTTGCGGTTATGGCTGTGGCAAAACCCGTTCATTCAAAGCTCTCAGAGCGGTTGAAGAAGAAGTACGGGGCAGAGATTTTAAAACTTTCGGAAGAACTGCTCGGCAAAGACGGGGACAGGTAACGTTCAGGCAAATTATGCAGCCGTCTGCAGGGCGGCCCGGAGAATATATGACGGAAGAATATTTGAACAGCGACCACCTCTCGGTATCGGTCAAGGCGGAAATGTCGGAGATAATAACGGACGCCTACGGCGCATTCGGCTGGCAGCTCTCCTCAAAGGACGGCGGCAGGCGCTTGGACAAGGTCGTCCATATGGACTTCACGCGCGACCACTTCATAGAGGGGAAAGACAGACTGCAGTTTTTGCAGGTCAGGTTTGACGTCACTCTCAACTTCATAGGCAGGGCGAGAAGAAGAACCCCTGCGCGCGCAACTTCGTTCGGGATTTTTCTCGGACTTGTCGGCCTTGCGTTCGCAATCTACGGCGGGTTGGTGGTAGCCTTTTTCCAGTCCGTGCTGTATCTGGCCTGCGGAGCTGCGCTCATTGCCGCGGGAGCGTCCTTTATTGTACTCGCCGCGCTCTGCTCCGCGCAGATGTACAGGGGGGACGCTGTAAAGTACGGCGCTGTAATCGCAGTACTTGAAGAAAATCTGCGCGCCATAATAAAAGAGGCGGCTGAAATTACGGGGTACGACCATGCAGATGCAGAATAGAAAGTTAAAGCGCCAGCGCGACGTCCACAACGTGCTGCCCAAGGCGCCCGACGGCGACATCGTCCGTATCCGCACCGAACATCACGGGGTAGGCAAGCTGAAGGCCATACTCATAATATTGGTTGCGCTGCTGCAGCTCTGCGTGCTGGCTTTGTTCTATCTGGAGCTGATAAGCGTATTCAGTTGGTATCTCGTTCTATCCGTAGTGCTGGACCTTTTAACCTGTCTGTATGTGCTGTCTTCAGGCAAGAACGGTCGCTCCAAAGCCGTGTGGATACTTATTATACTCGTATTTTTCCCCGTAGGGTTTCTGCTGTACTTCCTCTCGGACGAAAAGATTTTCTTTGCCGCCTCGCGGCGGAGGTACAAAAAGATACATTCCGCCAGCGCGGAATACGTCCGCCACGGCTGCGGCGACGACTGCGTGGGGGCAAATATGCGCACGGTGTGCGGCTATCTTAAAAATGCGGGGGACTTCGTCCCGTATAAAAACACCCGCCCCGTCTATTTTTCTTCGGGCGCGCAGGCCTTTGACGACATGATTGCAAGCTGCGCTGAGGCGCAGAAATTTATATTCATAGAATATTTCATAGTGGCGGAAGGGATACTCTTCGCCCGCCTTTTCAGCGTGCTTGAAGAGCGCGCCGCCGCCGGCGTGGACGTGCGTATAATTTACGACGACGTAGGTTCCGCCGGGCGCATACCCCGCAAACTCAAAAAAATGGTGAGGGCGGCCGGCATAAAGATGTATGCCTTCAACAAGCTCGTGCCTATGTACAAAATAGGTATGAACTACCGCGACCACCGTAAAATTACGGTGATTGACGGCGTCACCGCCTATACGGGCGGCATAAATATCGCCGACGAATATATCAATGAGAAGCGGATGTACGGCTATTGGAAGGACAACGCCGTGCGGCTGGACGGCGACGCGGCAGAAGGCTTCACGCTTATGTTTTTGCGGCAGTGGGAGTTCGTCACAAAAAAGACGGTGGATTATTCCGTATTTATGCGCGGAGGGCAGTCCGCCGCTCAGGATTCTGCGGAGGGGGGCGTGTTTGTGCCGTATGCTTCGGGGCTTGAATACAGTCAGCCGATAGCGCGGGACATATACGCGGGTATTATATCGGAGGCCCGCGAAAGACTGTGGATAATGACGCCCTATCTTGTGCCGGACGAAACTATAACCAACCTGCTTTGCGCCAAAGCGCTCAGCGGGGTGGACGTGCGGGTGGTGCTTCCCGGCGTGCCGGATAAAAGGTTTGTTTACCTCATTTCGCTTGACAATGCGGACAGGCTCTTGCGCAGCGGCGTAAAGGTGTACACAATGCCGGACGCGTTTGTACACACAAAATCTGTCCTTACGGAAAACTGCGCTGTGATAGGTTCCGTCAACTTTGACCTGCGTTCCTTTTTCCAGCAGTATGAAAACGCTCTCTGCACAGACGACGCGACTATAACGGGCGGCCTTAAGGCCGACTTTGAAAACACCTTTCCCGACTGCGTTCAGCGGAGGTACGTCAAGGAGAAGCCGAAAATCACTCACAGACTGCTTACGGCACTGTTGCAGCTGTTCGCGCCGATGATGTGACCCGATTATGTGAAATATAAGGCGTGCCGCGCATTTTCTTTCGCGGCACGCCTTTAATCCTTTCTTCACAAA
>CBCPNE010000114.1:0-2864 GCA_965120435.1 uncultured Clostridia bacterium | reverse complement strand
AGTGTTAAAATCCATTTTTTCTCCTTTGATGCTGTTACAATTCTACCATTTACCTGTAATATACCTTTCACAAACTTGTAATAAATTTGTAAAATCTTTTGGGACTTTGCCCTCCCGACAGGCCGATATGGTAAAAAAATTGTAAAATCAAGGCGCTCCGCAAATGCGCAGACGGGGCGCCCAAACGGCTTTTTTGCCTGTGCCGCACGCTTTGCCGCGCGCGGCGCGGTACTGCGCTTTAACCGTCCCGTTTGCCGGAGTACCCTTCAAGGTTGTTTTTCTGCCAGTTCCAGGAGGAAGAACACATCTCTTCAAGGCCGAAGCGCGCCTTCCAGCCGAGTTCTCTCTCCGCCTTGGAGGGGTCGGCATAGCACGCGGCTATATCCCCCGCCCTGCGGGGCTGAATTACATACGGTATGTCACGGCCGCACGCCCGACCGTAGGCGCGAATCATATCCATAACGCTGTAGCCTGTGCCCGTGCCGAGGTTGTAGGTGTACACACCGCTGCCTGAAATTTTATTTATGGCGGCAACGTGCCCCGCGGCAAGGTCTGCTACATGTATATAGTCCCTCACCCCCGTTCCGTCGGGCGTGGGGTAGTCGTTGCCGAACACGCGCACCTTTTCAAGCTCGCCCACGGCAACCTTGGCGATATAAGGCATAAGGTTGTTGGGAATACCGCGCGGGTCCTCTCCGATAAGCCCGCTTGCGTGCGCGCCGACGGGGTTGAAGTACCTTAAAAGCACAACCGTCCACTCATTGTCCGCCCTGTACAGGTCTGTAAGCATAATCTCCTGAAAGTACTTGCTCGTGCCGTAGGGGTTGGTTGTGCCGCCCGTGGCGCACTCCTCGTCCAGAGGAAGCCTTTCGGGAGTGCCGTAGACGGTTGCAGAAGAAGAAAAGACTATCTTTTTGCAGCCGTGCGCGCGCATAGCTTCAAGCAGCACAAGCGTGCCGTATAAGTTGTTGTCGTAATATTCAACGGGCTTTTCACAGCTTTCGCCCACGGCCTTGAGGCCAGCGAAGTGAATTACCCACTCTATCTCGTTCTCTTCAAAAATTTTGTCCATAGCGGCGCGGTCGCGCACGTCGCACCTGTAAAATTTCACGCGCTTTCCCGTGATTTTTTCTACGCGCCTTAAGCTCTCTTCCACAGAATTTGAGAGGTTGTCCGCAACCACTACTCCGTATCCGCCGTTGAGAAGTTCCACCGCGGTATGGCTGCCTATGTAGCCCGCGCCGCCCGTTACAAGTATGTTTTTCAACTCCGTTCCTCCTTGCGGCCGCCGCGGCCGACGAATAAGATAAACCTACCGATTAAAATCAAATAAATTATAAATTAAAAGCCGCGCGGTGTCAATAATATGCGCAAAATCACGGAAATCAGCGATAGCAACAAAGCAGGGGCGGAAAAACCGCCCCTATTGCGCGTATTTTGTTAAAATTTTACAACGGCGGCAAATTTCACCCGTCCTACTCCACCGTGACGCTCTTTGCAAGGTTGCGCGGCTTGTCGGGGTCCCTGCCCAGAGTTACCGCCGTGCGGTAGGCGAGAAGCTGAAGCGGAATTACCGAAAGTATGGGCGAGGCAAACCTGCCGCAGCAGGGCACCTCTATGAAAAATTCTGCGCGCTCGCGGAGATTTTCAGGCGCGCACCCCTCGGCGCAGATTACGGCAACGCGCCCGCCGCGGGAATATATCTGTTCGGCGGCGGAGGCCGTTTTTTCCGCCAGCGTCCTGTCCGTAATCACGGCAACGGCCACGGCGGAGCCGTCTATCAGCGCGATTGTCCCGTGCTTGAGCTCGCCCGCCGGATACCCCTCGCCAGGTATGTAGGAAACTTCCTTCAGCTTAAGACTGCCCTCCAGCGCGACGGGGTAGTCTGCGCCCCTGCCTATAAAATACACCCCGGAAGAACCGGCGCAGGCGCGCGCGAGGTCGTCTACACGACATTCAGATATTACCTTGGCGCACTGCCGCGCCGCAAGGGCGACTTCCGCCCGCAGCTCCTCCGCCCCCTCTCCGCCGGCAAGCGCGGCGGCCATGAGAAGCAGTGCGGCAATCTGTCCGCAGTAGCTCTTTGTGGCGGCTACGCACACCTCCGTGCCGGCGCGGACGGGCACAACGATTTCGGCTATGCCCGTGAGTGCGGAATACGGCACGTTAGTTACTGCCGCGACGAGCGCACCTGCGGCCAAAGCGGCGCGGGCGGCCTCTACCGTGTCGGCCGTTTCTCCGCTCTGACTGACAGCGATAAACAGCGTATTTTTGCCTGTGGCGCTCTTTCTGTAGCGGAATTCGCCCGCCGTTTCTGCGCGCACGGGCACGCCGAGCAGTTCCTCCATACAGTAGGCGGCGCTGAGAGCGCTGTGGTACGCCGTACCGCAGCCGCACAACATAATATCCCGCAAGCCGCCGCGCGCGCTTACGGCCGCCCTGAGTTTTTTTGCGACGCCGTCGCCGAACACCTGCACCGTGCGTGAAACGGCGTCAGGAATTTCATTTATCTCCTTTATCATATAGTGCGGATAGCCGCGCAGTTCCGTGGCGCGTTCGGCCGCGGGCACGGGCATAAACGCGACGGCCGCAGGCGAACCCTCAAAATCGCATACGGCAATATCTTCCGCAGAGACCATCGCTATCTGTCCGTCCTCAAGCACGGCGCAGCTTTCCGCAATTCCGCAGAGCGCGGGCATATCGCTGGCGGCAAACGCCGCGCCCTTGCCCCTCCCCACAATGAGCGGATTGCGGTACTTTACGGCGGCAAAACAGTTGCAGTCCGCGCACAGAATACACAGGGCAAACGCGCCCTTCAGCCGCTTCACCGCGCCGAGTACCGCTCCCCTGAAGTCGCCGCTGTA
>CBCPNE010000113.1:0-2768 GCA_965120435.1 uncultured Clostridia bacterium | reverse complement strand
CGTGTTCCCTTCCGCCGTTACCTATTACTAAAACATTCATATAAGTACCTCTCACAAATTTTTCGTTATGACCGATAACGAAAAATTTCGTGACTTTTAAGGATTAGTGCGTGTTATATTCTAAAATAAATAATGTGCGCAAGGCGGATTTCCCGCCGTTAGCGCGACACAATTTGTCGCGAAAGCGAGCTCACCGGAAGTGAAGTCGGCGATTATATAAAAGGCGATTATATAAAAAGAGAACCCTTTAAAATCGCCGACAGAGAAACTTAGTTTCTGAAACCACGAAGATTTTGCGGCGTCACCAACCGCAAAATCTGTGAGCATAATTTTTGTGAGCCTATTTACCGTTAGTTGCAAGCAAGACAAGGAGCGTGCGGAAGCCACGAGGGAGCGTACACAGACGTACGTGACCGAACTGAACCGTAAACGCGACACCGTATTGCGCAGCAAATAACGGTAAATTAATGTTTGAAGTGGCGTTCGCCAACAAACACCATAGCTATGCCCGCCGCGTTGGCCGCGTCGACCGAGTCCTTGTCGCGTATAGAGCCGCCCGGCTGGATTATAGCCGTTATGCCGGCCTTGACGCACTCCTCCACGCAGTCGGAGAACGGGAAGAACGCATCGGAGGCCATTACCGAACCTTTCGCTTCCTCTCCCGCGTGTTCGATTGCCTGCTGTGCCGCCCATATGCGGTTTGTCTGCCCCATTCCTATGCCGGTAGTGCGACCCTGCTTGCCTATTACTATCGCGTTTGACTTGGTGTGTTTTACAACCTTCCACGCGAACATCATAGCCTCTACCTCTTCAGCGGTGGGAACTCTGTCTGTAACCACGCCGAGGCCGTAGGAAGTTTTTACCTTGCCTGAGGGCAACGTTTCGGTGTGTACTTCGGCCTTGCGGGAGAAGAGGGTCATATCCTCGTCCTTGATAAGACATTCGTCGTACTCCTGCACAAGCAGACCGCCGTACACCTTTTTCATATCGCGCGCGCTGCTTTCCCTGCGCTCCGATATGCCGTCTATTTGCAGAAGGCGTATATTCTTCTTTGCCTCAAGGATTTCCAGCGCCTTATCCGTGTAGTCGGGCGCCATTACAATCTCTATGAATATTTTGTTTATTTCTTCTGCGGTGCGCTCGTCAACCGTGCCGTTTATGGCAAGTATTCCGCCGAATACCGAAACGGGGTCGGAGGTATATGCGCGCATATACGCCTCGTAAATATCCTTGCCCGTGCCCACTCCGCAGGGATTGGCGTGCTTGCACGCAACCACCGCGGGCGTTGAACCGAACTCCTTTAAAAGTTCGAGCGCGCCGTTTGCGTCGTTTATATTGTTGTAGGACAGCTCTTTGCCCCACAGCTGCTTTGCAGAGGACAGCGACCCTTTGCGTATGAAAGGTTCGTTGTAGAAAACAGCCGACTGCTGGGGATTTTCGCCGTAGCGCATATCCTGCGCCTTTTCATAGGCGAAAGTGATAGTATCGGGATAACGGATGCCGAGCTGACCCGCGAGATAGTTGGAGATAAGGCTGTCATATACCGCAGTGTGTGCGAACACCTTGTACTGCAGGTACTTCTTCGTTTCAAGCGTAACGCCGCCCGCGGCAAGCTCTTCAAGCACCTTTGCATAGTCTGCGGGGTCCACAATCACGGCTACGTCCTGATAGTTCTTTGCGGCGGCTCTTATCATAGTGGGGCCGCCTATATCTATATTTTCAATGCACTCGGCAAAGGGAGCGCCCTTTGCGAGAGTGGCCTTGAACGGATAGAGGTTTACCGCAACTATGTCTATGGTGTTTATGTTAAGTTCTTCAAGCTGCTTCATATGTTCGGGATTGGAGCGCATGGCAAGAAGTCCCGCGTGGACGTTGGGATGAAGCGTCTTTACTCTGCCGTCAAGGCATTCCGGAAAGCCGGTTATATCCGATATGCCTATCACTTTAAGTCCCGCGTCTTTAAGCGCCTTTGCCGTGCCGCCGGTGGATATGATTTCAAAACCGTTTTTTATAAGTCCCTTACAGAAATCAACTACACCCGTCTTGTCGGAAACGCTGACAAGCGCCCTCTTTTTCATCTCCATATTTAAAAAACCTCTCGTTTAATTTTTTACTGAATTGTGTTTACTCCAGCACGGTAACTTTTCTGCCCTGCCTGATAATTTTGCCCTCGCACAGCTTTTTAACGCAATAGGGAAGAAGCTTGTGCTCCTCCTCAAGTATGCGCGCCTGAAGGCTTTCTGCCGTATCGACGTCCTCCACCTCAACCGCGCGCTGGGCGATGATTTCGCCGCCGTCCGGAACTTCGTTGACAAAGTGAACGGTGCAGCCCGATATTTTTGCGCCGTAATCTATCACGGCCTGATGAACTTTCAGTCCGTAATATCCCGCCCCGCAAAAGGACGGTATGAGCGAGGGGTGAATGTTTATAATTCTGCCCTCGTACTTTTTTATAAAACTTTCGGGGATGATTTTAAGCCATCCTGCAAGGACGATATATTCCACGCCCTCCGCTTTAAGCAGATTGTCAAGTTCGGCGTAAAGAACCTCCAAATCGGGGTAATCTTTTTTTGCGAACACGGCGCTTCTTATCCCCGCCCTGCGGGCGCGCTCTATCGCGCCTATGCCGCTTTTAGAGGCTATAAGCAAGGATATATCACAAAATTTTTCCGCGTTGTTTGCGTCTATGACGGACTGAAAATCAGTTCCTCCGCCGGACGCGAATACGGCTATCTTTTTCATTTTTTAAGTTTTACTCCGCTTCCCTT
>CBCPNE010000112.1:0-7575 GCA_965120435.1 uncultured Clostridia bacterium | reverse complement strand
GTCTGCACGCAAAAGACCTAAAACTACGGCCGTTATCAACGCTGCGGCTCGCAAAAACAGAATATTCTGAATAAAAACGCCGTTACGGCTTTTTTTTTAGCTTGAAAATTTCATAATCAGTTGCCTGCCGGAAATCGGTATTGTCAGCGTAAATTGTCCGTTTTCAATCTTTACGCTCTCTCTCAGCTTAAAGCCAAGGATACCGGCTTCGGCGGTGAGTTCATGAGTTTCTTCGTCATATCTGTATCTGCAATTTTCTGAGTGCGCGCTTTGCCCCTTTCTTTTATACTGTATCTGCATATTGCTCTCGTCCGTCAGCAGTACTCTTATATAGTCGAATTGCCCCAGTATGTCCTCGCCGCCCAATGTGGCGGAAGTACATTCGTATTGATTGACGTAAGGGTTTGAAAGTTCTTTGAGCGAACCGGAAGTATCTATCGTGCAGGCCGCAAACAGCGCGCATAGTGCGGCCGCCGCGATTACCGCGAATATCTTTAAGTTTTTCATATTTCAAGTATGTGCGTCTTGCGCTGTTTTATTTCGCGCAGACGTTATCGCGGCGGAGGGAGTTTTTCTCAATAGGACAAAAAAGAGCCCGGCGGTGTGCCGGACTCTTTGTTTTACGGATGAAAGGTACAACATTTTACTGAGAGCGGAGGGAGTAAGCTTCTCCGTCCGCGGTATGTAATGCGGCTCAGGCCTTGCCTATGCAGCCGAAGATTTCCATCTTTTCCTTGACGGTATCTTTAATGGCGGCAGCGCCGGGCGCAAGCAGTTTTCTGGGGTCAAAGCCCTTGCCGATAAGGTCCTTGCCCTCTTCTATGTATTTCCTTGTGGCCGCCTGGAAGGCGAGCTGACACTCGGTATTAACGTTTATCTTTGCAACGCCAAGGGAGATTGCTTTCTTTATCTGGTCGGTAGGTATGCCTGTGCCGCCGTGGAGTACAAGCGGCATATCGCCGACTTTTGTCTTTACCGCGGCCAGCGTATCAAAGCTGAGGCCGGGCCAGTCTGCGGGGTACTTGCCGTGAATATTGCCTATACCTGCGGCGAGCATTGTCACGCCAAGGTCTGCAATCTTTTTACATTCTTCGGGGTCGGCACATTCGCCTTTGCCTATAACGCCGTCCTCTTCGCCGCCTATCGAGCCGACTTCGGCTTCAAGGCTGAGACCCTTTTTCGCGCACACTTTAACAAGTTCTTTGGTCTTTTCTATGTTTTCATCAATGGGGAAGTGGGAGCCGTCAAACATTATGGACGAAAAACCCGCGTCTATGCACTTATAGCAGCCCTCATAAGTGCCGTGGTCAAGATGAAGCGCAACGGGGACGGTAATCTTCATTTCGTCTATCATCGCCTTTACCATTGCGGCTACGGTCTTGAAGCCGGTCATATATTTGCCCGCGCCCTCTGAAACGCCGAGAATAACAGGCGCTTCAAGTTCCTGAGACATTGCGAGTATGGATTTTGTCCATTCAAGGTTGTTGATGTTGAACTGGCCTACCGCATACTTGCCGTCTCTTGCTTTTTCAAGCATTTCTTTTGCCGAAACTAATCCCATATTTACCTCCGGATAACAAATAATAATGTATGTTATATTTGTTAAATTATCATACGCAAACATTATAATTCATAGCGGCGGAAAATTCAAGAGCATTTTTAAAATTTGTTATAAAATGCTCAAAAAAATACTTTTCTTGCTCACATTATTGGTATATAATTTGTTATGAATCAACCAAAAAGGAGTGCAGATTATGCGCGATAAAAGAATTGACAAGCTTGCCGACGGGCTGATTAACTATTCCGTTGCGCTGAAAAAGGGCGAGAAGATTTTTATCGAAGCCACAGACGTACCTGAAGAATTTGTGTGCGCGCTTCTTGAAAAAGTGTATGCCGCGGGCGGCGTGCCCTACGTCAAGCTCGGCAGCAACAAGGTGCAGCGTTCGCTGCTTATGGGCGCCGACGAAAACAGCATAAAGACGCTTGCAAAGTATGAAAAGTATATAATGGAGGATATGGACGCCTACGTTGGGGTACGCGGCTTTTCAAACAGCTTCGAACAGTCGGACGTACCCGCCGCAACCGGCGCCTGCTACCGCCGCGACTTCTTCTATCCCGTACACCACGAAGTGCGTGTTAAAAAGACGAAGTGGGTAATTTTGCGCTGGCCGACCGGCGCAATGAGCCAGCTTTCGGAAATGTCCACGGAAAAGTTTGAAGATTTCTTCTTTGACGTGTGTACTCTGGACTATGCGAAGATGTCACGCGCGATGGACGCGCTTGTAGAGCTTATGAACGGGACGGACAAAGTCCGCCTCAAAGCAAAGGGCACCGACCTCACGTTTTCCATAAAGGGCATACCCGCGGTAAAGTGCGCGGGCAATATGAATATCCCCGACGGGGAGGTCTATACCGCGCCTGTAAAGAACAGCGCAAACGGCGTTATAACTTACAACGCGCCCTCTGTGCAGGAGGGCAAGAAGTATGAAAATATCTGCCTTACTTTCAAGGACGGAAAGATTGTAAACGCCACATGCGACGGCGACGACGGGGAACTGAACAAAATTTTTGATACTGACGAGGGCGCTCGCTATGTAGGCGAATTTGCCATTGGCGTAAATCCCTATATAACAAAGCCGATGCTCGATATACTCTTTGACGAAAAGATAAGCGGAAGCATACACTTCACGCCCGGTTGCTGTTATGACGACGCGTACAACGGCAATCAGAGCGGCGTTCACTGGGACCTCGTTCTCATAATGACGCCGGAGTACGGCGGCGGGGAGATATGGTTTGACGATGTGCTAATAAGAAAGGACGGCAAGTTTGTGCCTGACAGTCTCAAGCCCTTAAATGCCGAAAACCTCAGGTAAATTTGTTGACTTGACTGTCAATATTTGGTATAATCCAAGATATACCGACAGGCGCATTTGCGTGGCAAAAATATTTTTTATTTTAATTTCGGAGGAATAAAAATTTATGGCAAACGTAAAAGTTGCAATCAACGGGTTCGGCCGTATAGGCCGCCTTGCATTCAGGCAGATGTTTGACGCTGAGGGCTATGAAATCGTAGCTATCAACGACCTTACAAGCCCCTCGATGCTGGCTCATCTTCTTAAGTATGATTCGGCTCAGGGCAGGTATAAGTATGCAGATTCCGTTGTTGCGGGCGAAGATTCCATCACGGTAAACGGCAAAACAATTAAAATTTATGCTGAAAAGGACGCCGTAAACCTTCCCTGGAAGGCACTTGACGTAGATGTTGTGCTTGAATGCACGGGCTTCTACACTTCCAAGGACAAGGCTTCTGCGCACATCACTGCTGGCGCAAAGAAGTGCGTTATTTCTGCTCCCGCAGGCAACGACCTTCCTACCATAGTATTCAGCGTAAATGAAAAGACGCTCAAATCTACGGATACGGTTATCTCCGCTGCAAGCTGCACGACCAACTGCCTTGCTCCCATGGCGGACACGCTCAACAAGCTCTGCAAAATCAAGAAGGGCTATATGACTACGATACACGCCTACACAGGCGACCAGATGGTGCTTGACGGTCCTCACCGCAAGGGCGACTTAAGGCGCGCAAGGGCTGCTGCTGTGAACGTTGTTCCCAACTCTACGGGCGCCGCTAAGGCTATAGGTCTCGTTATCCCCGAACTCAACGGCATACTTGACGGCTGCGCTCAGCGCGTTCCCGTTCCCACCGGTTCGCTTACCCAGCTCATCGCAGTTTGCGAAGGTGAAGTTGACGGCAAGACTGTAAATGCGGCAATGAAGGCTGCGGCTTCGGCTTCCTACGGCTATACCGAAGAGGAAATCGTATCCAGCGACATAATAGGTATGACCTACGGTTCATTGTTTGACGCTACCCAGACCAAGTGCATGCCCATAGGCGACGGCACAACCCTCGTAAAGGTTGTTTCCTGGTACGACAACGAAAATTCTTACACTTCCCAGATGGTAAGAACTATCAAGTACTTCGCCGAACTCAAGTAATTTTACAGATAACGGCAGAATGCCGCCCGCTTACGGGCGGCATTTTTCATTCATTGTAAGTTTTAAGCGGCATAAAATATTATATGCCCACAAAGTCATACGTCGGCCGTATATTGAAGAGACGCCGTTTTAAACGCCTAAAAATAGCGCTTGCCGTCATATTTGCTCTGCTTATTCTGGCGGTGATATATTTTATGCGCAACGTGACAAATGTGTTCCTTTCTGTCAGCGAAGCGTCCGTCCGCGCGATGAACGCACAGGCCGTCAACGAGGCCGTAAGCTCCGTCCTTGCCGACGGAGTGGAGTACTCCGACCTGATAGAAATAGTCCGCGACGGGGAGGGGGACGTTATCTCAGTTACGGCGGACACCGTCACCATTAACAGGCTGGCGCGCGATACCGCACGCCTTGCGCGCGAAAACTTTGCCGCTCTCAGCGAGGAAGGTGTAAGCGTGCCTTTGGGTGCGCTTACGGGAATAGAGGCACTCGCTGGCTTCGGTCCGTCGATTCAGATAAAGATAATACCCGTAAACAGCATAGAGTGCCGCTTCGGTTCCTCCTTTTCGTCGGCCGGCATAAACCAGACGCTTCATACAATCACAATGCAGGTGGTGTCTTACATCAGTGTCATACTTCCGTCGCAGACCGTAAACATAACGGCGGTGGCGGAGGTGCCTGTGGCAGAAAGCGTCATAGCGGGAAGAATACCGGACGTCTATCTTCAGTCGGGGTGGATAAACGCAAACGGCGGGCTTGTGCCTGATTAAACTAAAATACGGGCGGAAATCTTCCGCCCGTATTTCTCATCTGAGTGAAACGTTGAGTTTGAATCTGAGGTTTGAAAGTATCTTCTTAACAAAAGCGTCAACTTTTTCGTTGGTCAACGCCTCTTCGGCGGGAGTAAAGGTTACGCTGAACGCCATACTCTTTTTGCCGCTCTCTATCTGGCTGCCTATATAAATGTCAAACAGTTTCACTGCCGTGACGTATCTGCAAGCCGAATAAATCTCGTCCTCTATCTGCGCGCAGGTCGTTGCTTCGTCGCACACCAGCGCAAGGTCGCGCTGCACTTCTGCAAATTTAGGCATTGGCACGTATCTGAAGGGCTTTGAATGTTTTACAAGCAGTTCATAGTCAAGTTCTGCAATCTGCATAGGGCGTTCGGCGGAAATCGACTGCAAAACGGCGGGGTCAACCGCGCCCATATAGCCAATCTTTTCACACTCGCACATAATATCTGCCGTCATTCCGGGGTGAAGGAAGCTCTTTTTGCCCCGCTCATAGCGGAACTTTACGTTCAGGCTGTCGGCAATATTTTCAATTATTCCCTTCAGATTAAAGAAATTCGCCTCGCCCCAAAGTCCTATGCAAAGCCTGCGTTCCTCCTTCGGGAAGTCGGCAAGGGGCAGACTTTCAGGCAGATATACTTTGGATATTTCAAATGTTCCGCCCTCATAATTGCCGTGCTTTAAGTTGCGCAGCATAACGTTTACCATAGAGGGGGCAAGCGTGGTGCGCATAACTGCAAGCTCTTCGCTGAGCGGGTTGGCAATCTTTATATATCTGCGTTCGGCCGCGTCCGCCGGTATGCGCAGCATATCGTAATCTTTTTCCGAACAGAAGGAGTAGGACGAAATTTCGTAAAGTCCCTCTGCAACGAGCAGAGCCTTTAGTTTGTTCAGCGCCTGCTGCTGTTCGTTGTAGCCGCCGTTTGTAATCTTTGCGGATGGCATAAACGTGCCATTTATATGGTCATAGCCATACATTCTTATAATCTCTTCGGCTATGTCGGGGTAACCGTATATGTCGTCGCGGTAGCGGGGGAGGGTGAGTTTTAAAAAGTCGCCTTCCGTCTGCACGCCGAAGTTCAGGCCGGAGAGTATCTCCGTCATAACCTTTACGTTTACTTTTATGCCGAGCAGGGCGTTAATCTTCTTCGGGCTTACCGTCATAGTCTTTACAGACGTATCCGAATATTCGGTAGCAATGTCCGCGCTTACGTCGGTTACCGTACCGCAGCCGAGCTGTTCTATGAGGTGCAGCGCGCGCTTCATTGCACATTCGGTGGTGTATTCGTTCACGCCCTTTTCAAACATTGAGGAAGAGTCTGAATGTTGTCCCAACGAGCGGGAAGTTCTTCTCACGCTGTCGCGTGCAAATTTGGCGGCCTCGAACAGCACCTCTGTTGTGGTGTCCTTAATCTCTGTGTTCAGTCCGCCCATTATTCCTGCAAGGGCCGCAGGACGCTTGCCGTCGCATATGAGCAGGTTTTCACCCGTGAGAGTAAACTCTTTTTCGTCAAGAGTGACAATCTTTTCTCCGTCTGCGGCGCGCCTTACTACAATTTCGCTGCCTTCTATGGTGTCAAGGTCAAACGCGTGCATTGGCTGCCCCATTTCAAGAAGCACAAAGTTGGTTATGTCAACGACGTTGTTTATAGAGCGCAGTCCGCACAGCGCAAGCTTTCTCTTCAGCCATGCGGGGGAGGGAACTATCTTTATATCCTTCACGTAGTGCGCTATATAACGGGGACACAGCTCCGGCGCCTTGACGGTAACTTTTACAGTCCTTTTACTTCCGCCGACGGTCGTGTAGGAACAGTCCGGTTCTTTAAGCGGTTTTTTCAGCACGGCGGCCACCTCGCGCGCTATGCCGAGGATACTCTGGCAGTCAGGTCGGTTGGCTGTCACCGCAATATCGAATATATAGTCGTCAAGTCCGAGAATTGGTTTCACGTCCTCGCCGTTTCTGCAACCGTCTGGCAGAATAAGCAATCCGTTGTAATCGGCGCCGGGGTACATATCGCCGTTTACGCCGAGTTCCACGCCTGAGCAGAGCATACCTTCTGAAAGTATGCCGCGAAGTTTGCCCTTTTTTATCTTCATCACGCCCTCGACCGTAACGTGGTCCTTTGCGGTTGCGTAAACGGTGGCGCCCTCAAGCGCAACGGGGGCCTTGATTCCCTTTTTTACATTGTCTGCCCCGCAGCAAATCTGGAATGTGCCTCTTTCGCCGCAGTCCACTCTGCATACGGAGAGGTGTGTGCCCTCTATTTTTTCACACTCCGTAACCTCGCCGACGTACACACCGGATATATCTCTGCCGATGTCAATCAGTTCTTCAACCTCAAATCCGCAGGAAAACAGCTTTTCTTCAAGTTCCTGCGCGGTGACATCTATGTCTACGTAATCTTTCAGCCAGCTTAAAGGTGCTTTCATACTGTGCCTCCTTATGACCTGAACTGCCTTGAGAAGCGTACGTCGCCCTCAAACAGAAGTTTCATATTGTTTATTCCGTACTTGAGCATTGCTATGCGCTCTATTCCCATACCGAAAGCGAATCCCGTATATTTATCGGGGTCTATGCCGCAGTTTTCAAGCACGGCTCTGTTTACCATACCCGCGCCGAGTACCTCAATCCAGCCTGTGCCCTTGCACAGTCTGCAGCCCTTTCCGCCGCACTCAAAACAGCTCACGTCCACTTCAACGGAAGGTTCGGTGAAAGGGAAGTAGGAGGGCCTTAGTCTCGTCTTTACGCCTTCGCCGAAAACTTGCCTTGCAAACTCGTCCAGCATACCTT
>CBCPNE010000111.1:0-12325 GCA_965120435.1 uncultured Clostridia bacterium | reverse complement strand
CGACGTCTCTGTAATAGGCATAATAGCAGAAAAGTCTGTCTTTAATTTCTCCCTGCTATCGGCCACGCGGCTCAACATAGTGTACAAGATGGCGGGCATAATAGCAGAAGGAGTTTCATCCTATATAATGGACTGCCTGAGACAGAGCGCCTGCCATCAGGCAACAGACTTCGGAAGCAACCAGAAGCAAGCATAAATTATTGGCAGATAGGCATTTACTTTGCATAACAAGGCAAATTAAACAAAATACAGGATTAATAGAGGGGGGAGGAGGAGATGTAGCAGGCCTCCTGCTTGAACGGAGTCAGTTTTTCCAATTGCCGTATGCTGTACGGCAAAAGAATTGTGAAATTGCTTTGCGGAGCTTAAAACGTCCGAAAAAGCTTAAACAGTGCAAATTCGGCCGAGAATAAGCTTAAATATATAAAATTCCTTGTTAAAGTAGTTATTCACTACCTATATGTACAGTAGCGGTTATTTTCTCGTGTGCAAGCATAATCCCGCCAATATCCCTGATAATGCCGCAACAAACAGTCTGAATATAATAATACAGCCGTCGGGCAAGCAAAATACCTGAATTAATTGCAAAAGGCAAAAATTTGCTTTAAATATTATTAAAATCAGGCAAAAACGGCAGTGGAGGAGGAATAACCCGCAAATCCCGTAAAGTAGGTTAAATATGTGCGCTGAAGCGCGTTTTTGCCGTTCATACCTCACTTTTCAGCTATTTTTAGCAATTTTGTACCATTGATACCATTCAGAAGCAAAAAGACACCAAATTTTATTAAAATCGGAGTATTAAGATATAATTGTTGAAAAAACTTAGCAGTTTTTAATTTAAAGTGGATAAAAATTAATTATTTTAAGTATATTTCCATTGTAATTTTTAATTTTTATGTTAATAAATATGTTGATAAATATATTTTAAATCAACTATCTGAGGGTAGATTACAGCAGTTAAGTGTTATAAATTAACATTATTTAGTAAAAATGTTTAATTTTAACAATTTTTTGTATTAAATCAGGCATATATTCCACTCTTTTTAAGTAATAAATGTGTTTAAGGGCAAAATCAAGCCTAAAAAAACGTTTACGGATACAGCATAAAAAAGCCTGATAATCACGCTTTACCTTCAGCAAAATTTCTATTTTTAAGCACAAAAAAAATGAGTCCCGAATCGGACTCATTTAAAGAAATCATAAAAATATAAATTTTACCGATGACGTACAACTGCTGTACGGGCATTATTTAATATACAAATGCAATTATTGTGTGTATATGTATTTAATGTAAAATCATAACTCAATTATCTTCTTTCCCATCCGCCGCGCTTAGTTCACTGTATAAAATGTTCCGCCGCTTTCCTTTCTCAGGTAGCATACAAGCACTTCACAGTTTTCAACCATATATCTGTCCCTGGCGTGCATACACAGTCTGTTGTATCCTTGGGAAAAAATTATCTTCTCGTCGCAGTACTCCAGAATATCGGCATATCTTTCTCTGGCCGTCCTTCCCATAGAGTCAACCTGCCCCGCATACGGAATACACGCCGTCAGGCTCACTCCGTAATCCTTTTTATATTTCAACACAGTCTCGGCGGCGGCAAGGTCGAACCCCCTCGCCATTCCGCACAGAAACTTTTTCGTTCCGCGCCTTATGAGGCCTTCCACCACTCTGTTAAGAAGCGAAATGTCAAAGTCACCGTCCAGCTGCCTGTGTCCCGTAAATGCGCAAATTTCAAAATCTGTCAAAGCGGCTGTTTCCTCTCTTTTCCCTGCCCGCGGGGATACTTCGGCGGAGTTGCGGCAATTTTTTTATACACAACAAGACTGCGCTCTCCCATTCCTCCGGGGAGGGAGTATCTGTCGCAGGTTATCAGTCTGCAACCCAAAATCTCCGCCGCCCTTCCGGCCTCTTCAATTTCCTCTTCACAGCTCCCCTTGTAAGCCACTACAATTCCTCCCGACTCAACAAGAGGAGCGCAGTACTCAAGCAGAGTGTTCAGCCGTGCAACGGCTCTTGCGCAACATACGCGAAATCTTTCGCGATAATCTTCCATTCTTCCGGCTTCTTCGGCGCGGCGGTTTACTACAGTCATTTTATCAATGCCGAGCAGCTCCGCTGCCTCTGAAAGAAAGGCGCACTTCTTCCCCGTACTTTCAAACTGGGTAAACCTGAGGTCCGGCCTGGCTATTTTGAGCGGAATCGAGGGGAATCCTCCTCCTGAGCCGACCTCAGCAACAGCCGCCCCTGCGGGGAAGTACTTTTCGCCTGCGATACTGTCCCAGACGTGCTTTATGAAGAACTCCTCTCTTTCGGTTATGGCCGTTATGTTGACATTCCGGTTATAACTGCAAACGAGTTCATAAAATTTTTCAAGCTGTGCGTCAGCCGCTCCGTCCGTGCGGAAACCGTTCCTGAATTCCAAATGTCCACCTGAAAAGTTGATAACTTTCTTGATAACTCTTTTTTTACTCCGTTTATTATAACACAAAAAACGCCGCCTTTCAACCCGCAGCAAGCGGTAATACTGCCTTTTTTGCGCCGTTGAAGAATTGTTGTTATCTTTTGTCAACACACCCGTTAAAATGTGGATAACCCTTCATACAACCTCTCTTTCCCGCTTTTCCGACAAAAAATTTCATACTTCGCCCGCCTCTTCCATTCAACATTTCAACAATTTAACAAAATTTTCCACCGTTGAATCAACATAGTTGTCAACATAAAAATTCACATTTCCCTCAATCCAAAAGATTGTCATTTAACTTGCTTTTTGCCTTTATATTTGTTATTATATCTCTGTAATCAGTCATTCTCAGTTGCGGCGGAAAGGGAGTTATCCATAATTCCACCGCGCTTACTAATAATAATACTATAAATCTATAAATACACAATATAAAAATAAACAAAGAGGGAAGGCAGGACTATGAAAGTCGTTTGTGAAGGAATAATTTTATCTGAAGCTGTTTTGAAAGTGGTAAAGGCGTGCGCCGTCAGGACAACCGTTCCCCTTCTTGAAAGCATAAAACTTTCAGCGGTGAACGACTCACTCACTCTTTCGGCTACAGACGGCGAAATTTCCATTCAGAAGACGGTCAAGGCAGAAGTTTACGAAGAGGGCGAAATCTGCGTTCCCGGAAGATACTTTGCCGACTTTATAAAGAAGCTTGAGGACGTGCAGATAACTCTGTTCGTGGAGGGCGGAAGAATGGAGATTGCCTATGCGGACAGTCAGTCCTATCTTCAGGTACTCTCTGCGGAAGATTTCCCCAAGATAAGCACGGATATAAGCGAAAACAGCTTCAAAATGGCTACGGCGGACCTCAAAAAGGTAATAAACGCCACTTCTTTCTGCTGTGCAACCGACGATTCCCGCCCCAATTTAAAGGGCTGTCAGTTTGTAATCTCCGGCGGCAGCGTTTGCGTAACCGCGCTGGACGGCTTCAGGCTGGCAACCTGCACGGCTCCCGTAATCTCTGCTTCGGGAGATATGGAGATAATCTGCCCCGCCAGAACGCTCAATGAGATTGAAAAGATGATTCCCTCCGAAGGGGAGACGGAAATTTTTGTTCAGATGGGTATGATACTCGTATCCGTGGACGACACCGTCCTCACCTCAAGACTGTACGGCGGCGAATTTATAAAGAAGGAAAATATCATTCCAAAGAGCTTTTCAACCACCGTCACCGTGGATAAGGGCGCGCTCAGAAACAGTATAGAGAGGGCGGCCATATTGGTGAGGTCAGACAAGAACAGCCTCATAATTTTCGACATCTCCGCAGGGAGAATAGAAATTTCCTCAAATTCTGAGATAGGCAACGTGCAGGAGCCCGTAAAGGCGGACGTAGAGGGACGGGATATACGCATAGCTATGAATTCAAAGTTCATAACGGAGTCCGTTGCCGCACTTGAAGAGGAAAAAATTACGCTCTCTTTCAACAGCCAGGTGCAGCCCTTCATCTGCTGCAATGCAGAGGATAAAGGGGTGTTATATTTAATTTTGCCCGTAAGGACGGCAAATAACGCTTGACTTTAAGTTTTTATTAATTGTATAATTGATTTTACCTGATAAAACTATAAGGGCCGCCAGCGCAAAAATACCGCGCCTGCGGCCGCTTATCGAATAAATAACGGAGAAATAGACGATGAAAAGGACTTATCAGCCCAAGAAGAGACAGAGAAGCAAAGTTCACGGCTTCAGAAAGCGCATGGCGTCAAACGCCGGCAGGAAGGTTCTCAAGAGAAGGAGAAACAAGGGCAGGAAAAAGCTTTCCGCATAAAAACAGTTCAAAGGGCGTATGAGTACGCCCCTTTTGCCGATATTTTCAGGGAGCGGACTGTAATCGTCCGCCTTTTGGCATAGCGGCGGGTTTTTCGGGGGAGGCTATGAAGTACGCAAGAATCAAAAAAAATGCCGATATTCAAAGGCTTTTCAAAAGAGGAAAAAAAGCTTTTTCTTCGGCGCTGACGGCACTGTATGTTCCCTCTGACGAGCTCAGAATGGCGGTTATAGTTTCAAAAAAACACGGCAAAGCCGTAAAGCGGAACAGAATAAAACGCCTGTTAAGACAGGCCTTTTACAACACCTGCCAGGAAATAGGTTTTCCGTGCGCGGTCGTGCTTATACCTAAGCAGGCTGAAAGTTATACGTTAGCTTCTTTTGAAAAGAGCCTCAGGTATTGCTATTCAAAGTTCAGGTTATGTACGGAAAAATAAAGCAGGTCTACAAAAAACTCAGACGCACGGTATTAAAGCCGTATATAAAGACGCTCTGTATGAGGATGATTATATTCTATCAGCGCCATCTTTCGCGGGGGACTTGTATGTTCACCCCGACCTGTTCAGAATATACCCTGCGCGCCATAAACAATCACGGCGTCATAATAGGAATACTCCTCGGTTCTTACAGGATACTGAGATGCAATCCGTTCACAAAGGGCGGTTATGATCCGGTACCCGAAAATTATTTTAAGGTAAGGTGGGTTCTGTAACCCCCGGCAGAATTTAGGATGGATTTTTCAGGAATATCCGAAAACTTTATCACCTTTATGGTAAAGGAAATCGGCTCTATAGACCTCAACTGGATAGGCGACATAATAAAAGCTCTTATTGAGGGTGTGGGGATAACTTCGGTTGGAGTTATTCTGTTTACTCTCATTTTAAAGACGATAGTTATGCCGCTGGACGTCTTTTCAAAGGTAAAGACGAAGAAACAGTCCCTTATAATGGAGCGTATGCGCCCGCAGATGGAAAAACTGCAGAAGCAGTACGCCAACGACAAGAATATGTACAGCCAGAAGGTAATGGAGCTGTACAAAAAAAACGGCTACAGTATGCTCGGCGTGTGTCTGCCCACAATTCTGTCGCTCGTCATATTCATGGTAGTATTCACCCAGTTTTCAACCTATTCCCAGTACGCCAACCTTCAGCTGTACAACGGAATGGTGGAAGCTTACAACTCTGTGGCACAGCAATACGTCTGTGAAGATGAGACTTCACCCTTCGACGCGGAAACAAACAGCGGCTTCCTGCTTGAACGCCAAGACACCGACGGTGAAACGGCCTATTTTGTAGACTTCGGCAGGTTCAAAGAATACTATACTAACGAATACAATAAGCTTGAGGGAGCAATAGTTTCCTACGATGAACTGATTAAAGACGTTGAAACTGAAAACGATATGCTCCTCATTGTGAAGGAGTATATGGCGGAAAACGCCCGCGAGGCTGCCGCTGCTTACTATCGCGAAAACGTGCAGGGCTTTGTAGTTCACAACGGCTGGGTAGGAAACATATGGTATCCCGACTCGATGCTCAACAAGGAAGTTCCCTCGTTCAGCAACTTTTCAAGCTCGCTTTCGCGCGTATCCAACATATCCAACTACGAGGAATCATATAACGAAATCACCGCCAACCTCACCACAGAGAAGAATACTTACAACGGTTACTTCGTGCTGATATTGCTGGCTATAGGAATGATGTTCCTCTCGCAGTTTGTGACTATGCGTATGCAGAAGAGTATGAACGAACTCGGCACCGTAGACGGCAGGGGCAAAAAGACCAACAGGATGCTCATAATCATGATGCCCATAATTTACGGTATATTCTCGTTCTTCTACAGCGCGGCGTTCTCTATATACATGATAACCAACACAACTTACAGCTTCCTGACCACCGTGATAGTAAACAAGGCTATGGACCGTAAGTTCAAAAAGCTGGAAGAGAGGCAGGAACTGGACAGGTATCTGCACAAACCCACAAAGGCGGAAAAGAAAAAGCTCAAGGCTAAAAAGAGATAACCTCTCATAAGGAGTTAAATATGGAGACGATGGAAAACGTATTCACGGGCAAAACCGTGGAAGAAGCCGTTGCCGAAGGTCTGAAAGCTCTCGGCCTCACGGCCGAACAGGCGGAAATAACCGTGCTTGAAGAAGGCAAGCGCAAGCTTATAGGTTCTGTCAAGGCAAAAGTAAAGATTGAAAGAAAGGTAACCGACGGCGAGCGCGCCGCAGCCTTTATAGACGGGCTTATGAAAATTCTCAAAATACCCGCCTTTAACGAGGTTGTGTCCGACGGCGAAAAGATTGAGATTGAAATCAAAACAACCAATACCTCCGCGGTTATCGGCCGCAGGGGAGAGGTGCTGGACGCCATCCAGTGCATCGCAGGCGCGGTTGCAAATATCGGCCGCGAAGATTACAGAAGGGTCGTGGTTGACTGCGAAAATTACCGCCGCAACCGTGAAGAAAAGCTCAAGGCGATGGCCCTGGCAAAGGCGAAAAAGGCTGTGGAGAGCAAGCGGCGCGTTGCGCTTGAGCCTATGAGCCCCTACGAAAGGAGGGTAGTTCACTCCATTCTCGCCGACAATGAAGAAATTACGACTATTTCAGAGGGCAATGAACCCGTAAGAAGGGTGGTTATAGTGCCTAAAAACGAAATTCCCTTTGAACGCAGAGAGCGTCCCGAAAGGCGCGGCGGAAGGCCGTTTAACCGCGACAGACGCCCCTACGACGGCGAAAGGCGCGAGGGCAGGCCGTTCAACCGCGACAGGCGTCCCTATGACGGTGAGCGCAGGGAGAGAGGGGAAAGGCCCGCACGTCCGCCCCGCGGCAAAAAGCAGATATATCTGGGGACTTACCTCGGCAACAGCGGCGCAGGCAAGGACGGCGGCGAGGAAAACAAGGACTGAACATAGCCCGGTTTGCGCAAGGTTTTGCGCCCATAAATTTAAAAGCGCACTCATAATTTGAGTGATTATAGCAAACGGAAGGTTTTCGGCTCAACACTTCCGAATAAAAAAACCGAAGGAGAAGCAGATTGAATATTTGCAGGGGACGGTTTTTGCGCCGTCCCTTTTATATTGCGCCGCAGTCTGCCAAAGAAAATGAAACAACTTTTTAAAACTATCCGCAGCGATTTTTCGCATTGGAACACCAAAATGCTCTGCCGCGCAGGCGTGATAGCCGCGCTGTACGCCGTACTCACCTGGGCGCTCGGCTCGCTGGCATACGGCCCGCTGCAAATACGCCCCGCCGAAGCCCTGACGGTGCTGCCGCTCTTCTTTCCGGAGTCGGTTCCCGCGCTCTATATAGGCTGCATACTTGCCAACCTCATATCCGGCTACGGCGTGTACGATATATTCCTCGGCAGTCTTGCAACGCTGATTGCGGCGTTCTGCACTTACTTTGCGGGTAAACTGATAAGGCAAAACCTGCTTAAAGTGATTGTCGGCGGCTTCTTCCCCGTCATAATCAACGCGTTCGTCGTTCCCGCCGTGTGGTTACTTGCCGGGTCGGAGATAGCCTATTGGTACGAATTTGCCGTAATGATTTTAAACGAGGCGCTGTGGGCGTATGTGCTGGGAATTCCGCTCTTCTACGCCGTTTTAAGGCTCAGGGAAAGGGGAGTAAAGGTATTCACCTCGCCCGTACACGCGGCGGCAAATTCCGCACATCCGCAGCAGGTCGTTGACGGTATTCCCGCAACTCCCGCCGAAGCCGAGATGCCCGCAGAGGGCGCAAATAAGCCGCTTTCTGACGAACAGTCAAAGGAGTGAGCAAACGGAAAGATTTGCGGCTTTAAGGCGAACATAACAGGTAAACAGCAGCCGCCCGCGCACGAATGTGTGCGGGCGGCTCTTACTTTCCGACAGCATATACAAAATGGCGCCCGCAAGCGGGCGCCATTTAAAGGCTTAAATTGCAGATTGTATTTCCGTAAGCGCCGCGCTTATTCCTGCACGGGATTCTTGCGGGGACGGCCCCTGCCGCGTTTTACGGGCTGTGCGGGCTCTTCGGCTGCCTTTGCAGCCTCTGCCGCCTTTACGGCGTTGGGCTTTCTGCCGCGCTTTTTGGCAGGTTTTTCTTCAACAGCGGCGGTAGCTTCCGCAGCTTTGGCTGCGTTGGGTTTTCTGCCGCGCTTCTTTGCGGGCTGTTCTTCAACAGCGGCGGAAGCCTTGGCGGCCGCGCAGTTACCCTTTAAGGTGTTGAGGCAATCCCAAAGCTCCTGGGGAATCCTGCTGCCTATGCTGTTGTTGTAGTAGCCTTCCAGCTCGTCTGCTTCGTATGCCCAGCGGGCTTCGTTCACTTCAAGAATTTCCTTCAGGTCGTCTAAGCCGAATTTCTTGCCGGGAGCGATTTCATAGTCAAGGTCGGATATATCAATATCCTCTGCATTGGGAACATAGCCTATGGCCGTCTCCTTTGCGTCCACGCTGTCCTCGCAGCGCTTTAAAATCCATTCAAGCACGCGCATATTGTCGCCGAAGCCGGGCCAGATGAAGTTGCCGTCCTTATCCTGACGGAACCAGTTTACGTTGAATATCTTGGGCGGATTCTTCACAATCTTGCCCATATCTACCCAGTGCTGCCAGTAGTCGCCCATATGATAGCCTGCAAAGGGCTTCATCGCCATCGGGTCGTGGCGCAGAACGCCCGTTGCGCCCGTTGCGGCCGCCGTCGTCTCGGAGGACATCGCGCTGCCCACAAACACGCCGTGGTTCCAGTCCCTCGACTGATATACAAGGGGAGTGGTGGTCGCCCTTCTGCCGCCGAAGATTATTGCGGAGAGGGGAACGCCCTTGGTACTCTCAAATTCGGGAGAGATGCAGGGGCAGTTCTTTGCGGGTGCGGTGAAGCGGCTGTTGGGGTGCGCCGCGCAGGTAGATTTGTCCTTTTTGTCAAACTTGGCGGGATTCCAGGGCTTGCCCGTCCAGTCTATGCAGTGTTCGGGCAAATCTTTGTTGAGGCCCTCCCACCACACGGTCATATCGTCGGTGTTGAGCGCGACGTTGGTGAATATAGTTCCGCGCTTTGTGGTTGCAAGCGCGTTGGGGTTAGAATGTTCGTTCGTGCCGGGAGCAACGCCGAAGAATCCGTTTTCGGGGTTTACCGCCCAGAGCCTGCCGTCTTCGCCCACGCGTATCCAGGCGATGTCGTCGCCCACGCACTCCACTTTATATCCCTTGTCAAGGTAGTGTTTGGGAGGAATGAGCATTGCAAGGTTGGTCTTGCCGCAGGCGGAGGGGAATGCCGCCGCAACGTACTTCTTTTCTCCGTCGGGATAGGTAACGCCGAGTATCAGCATATGCTCTGCCATCCAGCCCTCGTTTTTGCCGAGGAAGGAAGCTATGCGCAGTGCGAAGCACTTCTTGCCTAAAAGTACGTTGCCGCCGTAGGCGGAATTTACTGAAATTATAGAATTTTCTTCGGGGAAGTGGAGGATATACCTGTTTTCTGCCTCCACATTGCACTTTGCGTGGAAACCCTTTATAAAGTCGCCGTTCTTGCCGATGGCGTCAAGCACCTTTTTGCCTACCCTCGTCATAATGCTCATATTCAGCACTACGTAGATAGAGTCAGTAACCTCTATGCCGTAGCGGGCAAAGGGAGAGCCCACAACGCCCATCGAGTAGGGGATTACGTACATAGTTCTGCCGTGCATTGAACCGCGCGCAATCTCTGCGGCGAGTTCGTGCGCCTGGCGGGGGTCCATCCAGTAGTTGTTGGGGCCCGCGTCGTCCCTGTTTTTGGTGCAGATAAAAGTTCTGTCCTCTACGCGCGCAACGTCGTTCACCTTGGTGCGGTGAAGATAGCAGTCGGGCAGAAGGCTGTCGTTCAGCTTAATGAGTTCGCCGGAATATACCGCTTCCTTTCTGAGTTCGTCAATCTGTTTCTGGCTGCCGTCTATCCAAACGATATAGTCGGGCTGAGCCAAATCAGCGCTCTCTTCAACGAAGGAGAGTATCTTCTTATTTTTCGTAAGTGCCATTTTTTACTCCTTTAGAAAGACTGTAATCATAAAATCATTTTAATTATACTTTAATTTTTTATTAAAGGCAAATATTTTTGCCTTGATTTTATTTTCTGTTATGCGGCAGTATTTTAAAAAATTAATTTTTACGCGCAAAAGAAAAACGTATGCGCCAAATACGGGCAAAATTATGTAAATTTCCGCAAAAAAATATATACGGCATATTATATTATGTATGAGAGGATAAATATACTGCCGGGGGAGAAGTTATTTTATGGGCGGATACACAAAAAATATTGCCGTTATAAAGGGACTTAAAAGCGGATTTTCCGCCGACGGCGGCGCGCTGTCGGGCCTGATTAAGGTTGAAAAATACGGCTCTTATTTCCGTGCGGAAATTTCGCTTATCAACTTTGCTCCCCTTTCGGGCGGAAGATACGTCATAGGCATATCCGACGGTGAAAATACCGTGCTGTGCGGCGCGGAGGGGTGCGAGTGCGAAAGCCTCATAGACACAACTTCCGGCTTTGCCGCGCTGGTGTGCTTTGTGTGCGGCGGAGTTTTGCCCGTTGCCTCCGCCGTGTGCGGCGACTATGACTGGGCGGCCGCGGGCATTGTGCAGGAAATAGAGAGGCAGGAGAGGCTGGGCGACGACGGCGCGGCCTATGAGGACGAAGCTATTGCGGAGGTAAATTACTATGAATTCGGGGATGGTGTTAAAGGCGGCGGCGATGTATGCGAAGATACGCAACAGAAAGACGGGCGCGGCGGGGGCGAAGATGAAACTTCTGGCCGCGTATGCGCGCAGCAGGAGAACCGCGAAAAAGATGTGAACGGGCCTGAAAATTCAGAGGTTGCCGCCCACGAAGAGAAAGATTTTCCGTCGGACAAAAATAATAGCGCCGCGGAAGAGGCCGAGCCTGTCAGGCTTGCGCACGACCTGAAATTTTTTGAGCGTATGCGCGGAGAGATAGAGCGGCTGCTCACCGGTTATCCCCGCGAGGAGCTGCTTGAAAAAACGGTGGAAAATTCGCGCTGGGTGCGCATAACTTACGGCGGCGGCAGGTTTTATGTATTCGGCGTCATCTACAGCGTGGAAAAACCCGCGTACATATGTTACGGCGTTCCCTCGCGCAACACAAAGTCCCCTCCCGCAAGTTTAAAGGGAATGGCGGGCTATATCCCCGCGGGGGACGGCGGCTTCTGGGTAATGTATCAGGACGCCGCCACGGGCGCAAGCGTAAAAATAGAGGCCGACTGATTTTTTTGCGGCCGCCTGCCGTCCCGCGCTATTTCAGTCCGCGGAACGGTCTGAATGCAAGCGTCGCGTACAGACTGAACAGTGCGGAAACAAAACATATTCCCAGAAAGGCGCGCAGGGCGGCGGTGTTGTAAAAGCAGATTGCATACAGCAGGTTGAAGCCCGAAAAGGCGTAAACGCCCCCGCATATTCCCAGGATAATAAGATTTATCGTGCAGATTACGGCAGTAATTCTCATAAAAATAAAATGGGCATTAAATACCGCAATATGCGTGTTTACCGTGAAACATATCCGGTTTTGCCGGAATCGCGCGGCAATATGCCGCGTTCAATAAAAAAGAAGCGGGGCGCAAAATTTGCGCCCCGCATTTTAAATTATGTCGTCCTCAATGCCTTTAAAATATCTGTCCTCAAAAAATTCCGCAAGCGTTATTCCCAGTCCGTCGCACAGCATTTTTATTGTGACAATGCCGGGGTTTACGCTCTTGCCGTAGAGAATGTTTTTTATCGTAGACGGAGAAACGCCCGATTCTGTTGAAAGTTTGTGTATAGACAGCTTTTTTATCTCCAGCAACTGCAGAAGCCGTTCTTTTACCGCCTGATATGTGTTCATTGCGTACCTTTTTAACTATGATACACAATATTATTGACATTTGTAGGCTATAAATGATACAATTTAGGCTATATATAGCCTAAGGGCAAAATTAAAGGAGGCGATTTATGAATTATTTTTTGAAAGTTCTGGGCGACTCGAAAATGCCGAATTGCGACCCGACGCCGTTCTTCGAGCGTTCCAAAAGCACGTTCTGGGAGAG
>CBCPNE010000110.1:0-2532 GCA_965120435.1 uncultured Clostridia bacterium | reverse complement strand
CGAATGGTACGATGGCAGTTACGAGATGATTGCCATACCGATGCTCGGCAAGTGCGACAGCCTCAACGTGGGCGTCGCGGCAACCGTACTCACCTACGACGCCTGCGTAAAGAACAAGGCGGCAAAGGGCAGGTAATGAATATGCGCTCTGCACGCAGAGTTTTGCGGTGTTTGAATTTTTGTGCACAAGGACGGAAAATCCGTCCTTGATTTTTTTTTGCGGACGTGCTATAATTAAATATCTTAACTTTATCTTTTTAAGATTTGCGCCGGAATTATGACTGATTTAAAAAAGATTAAAAAGTTGATAGACCCGCACAAGGAAGCGGACAAACAGTTCTTTTTGGACCTTTTGGACGCGGACAAACAGGCGGCCTTTGAAGAGGAGCATATAGAGGCCGTCATGGCAATGCTGCGCATAATTTATATAAATAAGCTCAAAGTTGCCATAAATGAGGCGCGGGAAGAGATACGGTCGCTCACGTCGGATTCCGACTACAACGCCGAAAGTTACAAAAAGGTTATGGCGCTCAAGGCGGAAATAGCGCGCAAAAAAGCGCAGATAGATACCTATAAGCCCTTCTTTGACGAGCCTTACTTTGCCCGTATGGACGTTGTGGACGACAAGGACGGCTACAACAGCTACTATATCGGCAAGCGCGGAGACGAGGGGCTTGAAATTGTGGACTGGCGCGCGCCGCTCGCGCGCAGGTACTATCAGAAGAGCCGCATAAACTTTTCAATAAACGAGTTCAACTACAAACTTATACTGCGCCGCGCGCTCAGGACAAAGAGCGGCAGAGTGGTTGATATGCAGAACGAATATCTCTCGGTAAAGGATTACCTCACCAAAGAGGAAATCGGCGGCAGGGACGAAGAGATAATTTTCGACCCGTTCTTAAGGGAGATAATCAGAAGCCGCAAGGAAAAGAGCGGCATAACCGACATCATAGATACCATTCAGGAAAAGCAGTACGAGATTATAACTCTGCCGGAAGAAAGCCGCTTTGTCGTACAGGGCATAGCGGGCAGCGGCAAAACTATGATACTGCTGCACAGGTTGTCCTATATAATGTACAACAATGAGGGGGTAAAGCCGGGCGACGTGCTTGTAATAACGCCGTCGGATTCCTTCAACTCATTTATAGACGAACTCTCTGCCGTGCTTGAACTTGAAAAGGTAAAGACGAGTACCATAGAGCGATACTTCACCGCGATTATTGCGGGTCAGGGAATAGACATTGCAGACAGAATAGAGCGCACTTCCCGTCCGCCGCAGGATTATCTCAGGTACATTTACTCAAATGATTTTATAGCCGACATAGACAGGCGGCTTGCAAAAATTTTTGACGGCGTGCGCGGAATGTTTGCCTCTGAAGAGTGCGCGGCTATGGCGCGGGAGGTGGCCGACAGGTGTTCCGCGCAGATAAAACTCTATGAAAAGATTAAAAACGCGGGACTGCGCGTAAGGCGTTGCGTCCTCGGCGAGATAAAGGAAAGGGCGGAGGGCGGACTGTACTACACCAAACCTTTCAGAAAGCTCTTCAACTGCGTCGCCGAGGTGGGCGAATTTCTCGCTCTGGGCGAAAGCGATTCGCGTATGGACGCCTACGGCTATTTTTACCGTCAGCTGCTCTCCTTTTACAAGGCTCTGCGCTATGTGCGCCGCAATGCCGAAAAGGTGTGTGCGGATGCAGTCGCCGACCTGTCCGCGCTTGACGAGGCTGTGGACAGGGAGATAACCGACCTTGCCCGTTACCGTATGAACTTGGGCGGTACGGAGGTTCTGACTTATGCCGAACGCATAGAAAAGCGCCGCGCCCTCAAGCGGGAAATCAGCTCTGTAACGGAGAGTGTGCGCGGTATAGCCGATATGTTTTCCGCACTTTACGACTTTGCCGACGTGATAAAGGGGGAGAGCAACCTCGTAGCCATAGGCAAGTGTGAAAACGCGGCGGACGTTGTTCGCTTCTTCTATGCAGAAACCGTAAAAAAGAGCAGGAGGAAGTACGGCGTCGCCTCCAGAACTCTGTATCCGTCCGACGCATATGCGCTTTGTCTTTTAATGTGTAAGTTGGGCTACGACCTCACGCCCAAACACTCCTTTATCTTCGTGGATGAGGGACAGGACATATCGGAGGGCGAATACTACGTCCTCAAATGCGTCAACGACAGGGCGCGATTCAACGTGTTCGGCGACCTCAGGCAGAACATAACGCCGTACAGGGGTATTTCCGACTGGTCTGTCGTTGAAAGCGATATATACACATTGAACCAGAACTACCGCAACACAAACCAGATAGTGGAGTTTGTATCCCGCGAACTGAATATAGATATGCAGTCGATAGGGTGCGACGGGACGGAGATAGTCTTTCTTCAGCCGCGCAAGGTCACGGGCTGGCTCACTTCCTTCAAGGGACTGAAGGCCGTAATCACGTCGGAGGCGCGCCTTGCGGAATTTTCGCGCAAGACTTACAACGTCATACGCGAAACGGGATTTATAAGCAAGTCCAAAATAAATATTATGACCGT
>CBCPNE010000109.1:0-3575 GCA_965120435.1 uncultured Clostridia bacterium | reverse complement strand
GGCAGAAAGGATAAATTCATATTTTAACTTATTATCGTGCACACAAAAAAAGAACCGCTAAAAGCGGTTCTCCATAAGTATTTGATTTTTAGTTTTATTTCAGATATTCAGCCAGCATCTTCATATCGTTTTCAATCAGCTTATCCTGCTCGTCGGTGCTAAGCTTTTTATAGGAAAGCAATGCAAGAAGATAAATCTGGCAGGCAGCAAACCTCTGCTTTTCGCTGTTCAGCTCTTTCAATCCGGCAACCACGGGATTGGATAGATTTACCACAAGAGTTTTAGCTGGCTCACCATCTGACATACCGTAAATCTGCCCCATCTCAGAATAGCGCCTCATAATCTCGTCCACATTGATTATTGCAGGCACGGCGGGATTTTTGAGTTTTTCGGTCTTTACAGTCAGTTTCTCGTCGCCTATAGACTCCTTAAAAATTTGCACAATCACGCTGTCCTCTTCTTCGCCGTCTTTAAGGGCGCCGTCAACAGCGGCGTCTATGCGCGCAAATTTTACTTTGTCAGGCGTTTTATATTCAAGGAATGTTATAAAGTGCGGGTCTATGTAGGAATTATCGCACACCATAGCAACAAGCCCTGCGTCCCTGAACATTTTTATATACTGAGCCTGCTGGAGTTCGTCAGAAACATAATAAACGGTCTTTATTTCAGGTTTCTTCTCTTCCTTTGCTGCGGTATCGGACTTATTTTCCTCATTATCCCCTGCGGCACCTTTCGTCTCTTGACCGTCCGCACCGTCTGAAGTACCATAATATTCATCCAGACTGCGATACTTTCCGTCTATATCCCTATAAATTATGATATTTTTTACTTTTTCATAGAAGTCGTTATCCTTAATACAACCGAACTTTATAAAGTTGGAAATGTCGCCCCAGCAGTTTTCATACCTCTGCCTGTCGTTTTTGAACAGCGAAATAAGCTTGTCCGCCACTTTTTTGGTTATATGTTTGGAAATCTTCTGAACTTGTTTATCGTTCTGCAGGAAGCTGCGCGACACATTCAAAGGAATGTCGGGGCAGTCAATGACGCCGTTCAGGAGCATCAGAAATTCAGGGATTACTTCTTTTATATTGTCTGCAATGAATACCTGATTGCAGTACAGTTTTACTCTACCGCGCTCAAGTTCAAGCTTATTGTTCGTCTTGGGAAAATAAAGTATGCCGCGTAATCTGAACGGATAATCCATGTTCAGGTGTACCCAGAAGAGCGGCTCGTTGTAGTCCATAAAAGTTTCAGTATAAAACTTTTTGTACTCTTCCTCCGTACATTCCTTGGGAGCTTTTGCATATAGCGGCTTGGTTTCGTTCAGTGGTTTGTCGTTGCCGTCGCCCTTGTATGAGAGATAAATATTGTAGGGCATGAAAGAACAGTACTTTCTTATCAACGTCCTTATTATGTTCTCGTCAAGGAATTCTTTCTCCTCTGCAGAGATGTGCATTACTATCTTTGTTCCGCGCCCGGCCTTATCGCACTCCTCAATCGAATATGTGGAATTGCCGTCGGACTGCCAATGCACAGCAGGCGCGTCCTTATAGGACTTGGTAATTATCTCAACATTTTCAGATACCATATATGCCGAGTAGAAGCCGAGGCCAAAATGTCCGATTATGCCGTCACCGCCCGCCTTTTCATACTTTGCCAAAAAGTCTGACGCCCCTGAAAAGGCAATCTGGGTAATATAATTTTCCACTTCCTCCGCAGTCATACCTATCCCGTTATCCTCTACGGTGAGGGTTTTGGCCTTTTTGTCCACAAAAATTTTAACGCAGAGCTCAGCACCGTCGTCAATAGCTTCACCCATATCTACAAGCTTCTTATACTTTGTGATTGCATCAGTGCCGTTGGCCACTATTTCACGAAGAAAGATGTCTTTATCGGAATAAAGCCACTTCTTTATAATCGGCATCATATTTTCGCTTGAAATTTTTATATTGCCTTCACGTTTCATAACTAAAACCTCCGTAACGTAACATTTATTTTATAAACTCCGACGACGACAAATAAACCAAACATAGGCTTAGAACTGAAATTTTCTTAAAATAATATCTTGATAAATGCGCATTGAAAAAGGTTCCGCCTATGCGGAACCTTTATATATATCGAGCAGTTACTTATTATTCTTCTCGGCGTTTGCCAGAATATCAGCAAGCGAAGTCGATACAGAGCTGCCCTCGCTCCAGTTGCTAATCTCGCCATCATCCTTTCTGGGGGCACGCGGCCTTCTTGCAGGTCTGTCTTCGCCATCCTCCCCGGAAGCACGGGAACTTTTGCGCTCAGATTCAGGAAGAAGAGCCTTGATGGAAAGGTTCATCTTTCTAGCAACGGGGTCAAGCGCCATAATCTTGGCGTCCACTTCGTCGCCAACGTTGAGCACGGTTGCGGGAGTTTCAATCCTTTCATTGCTTATCTGGGACACATGTACAAGACCGTCTATTCCCTTTTCAACCTCAACAAACGCGCCGAAAGGAACTATCCTTACAACTTTGCCGTGAACCACCTCGCCCACGGAATACTTTTCAGCGACAAGGTCCCAAGGCTGAGGCTGAAGCTGCTTGTAACCTATAGAAACTTTCTTATTCTCCTTATCAACTTTCAGAACTTTGAACTGATAAGTTTTACCGATTTCAAGCACGTCGGTAACGGCGTCTATGCCCGTCCAGGAAAGGTCCGATATGTGCGCAAGGCAGTCAAATCCATTCACAGATACGAACGCACCGAAGCTTGTTGCCCTTTCAACCTTACCTTCAACAACATCACCTGCATTTATAGATGAGAAGAACTCCTCTTCCCTGGCCGCCTTGGCCGCTTCGCGCGCGTCCCTTTCTTCCTGAAGAATTACGCGCTGAGAAGCGATTATTTCCTTTCTTCTGTCTTTCTTAATTTCAAGAGCCCTGAGTCTGAGAGTCTTGCCGACATATTTCTCAAGTTCTTTTACAAAACCGGGACGAATTTCTTTAGCGGGAACAAACACCTGATAAGTTCCCATAGTACCGGTAAGTCCGCCCTTATTGAATCCGGTGCAGGTAATGGAAAATTCCTTGCCCGCTTCAATATCAGCGCTCATAGCTTCCTCTTCCTGAATAAGCTTTATCATTTTCTGTGAAAGCTTTAAAGAGGGCCTGAGCTCAACCACGAGCAGGTCGATTGTTTCGCCGACTTTCTTGGCGTAATCTGAAGCGACATATTCGTCGCAATCAAGTTCCTCTTTGCCGAGAAGTATTTCAGACTTGGAAAAAGGCAAAAGAATCTTAAGGCCGTCCTCCGTGGCTTCGGATATGGTAGCCTTTACCATCTGACCCTTTTTAAATTTTGACTCGCTGTCAATCTTGGCAACGACTGCGTCCATCGGATTGGAATCCTCAACGCTGTCATTCGACGCTTCAGCGGGCGCCGCCTCTTCGGAAACAGCTTTTTCCTCAACGGGCGCTTCCGCCGTTTCGGATAAGACTTTTTCTTCTTCGGCAGACTCCGTCGCCTTAACTTCTGTGCTAACTTCTTCCATCTTTAAAAGAACCTCCCGGGTTTGGGCATCCGGGGTTGATGCCCCTGAAACGATA
>CBCPNE010000108.1:0-2994 GCA_965120435.1 uncultured Clostridia bacterium | reverse complement strand
ACCGAGAACAAAGCGCGCATAATTATTACTATCTCTTTTGTAGAGCCAGTTCATATTTTTAAATCATTCCCACACAATTTATTTAATAAATTATAACATAATGTTGCGGTATTTTCAAGTTCTACCACCTCGCCCGTGCGCACCGCATTATAAACAGTTATGTTCGCATACTGCAATATTTCCAACAAAAAAATCCGTCCCCTCTATGCAGGAACGGATTCTGGTGGAGATATGGGGATTCGAACCCCAGACCTATACGTTGCGAACGTATCGCGCTACCAACTGTGCTATATCCCCGTATATTGCGGCAAGCCGCATTTACGCTGTATATTTTAATCAATATAAAAAATTAAATCAACTGTTTTTGCACGCAAACACAAAATTTTTTCAGGGCTTTCCCCGCAAATCACGCTTATGCAAGGAGATGCATACGCGCATATCTGCATACAAACAACCATATCGCCACCGCAAACAGAACTTATCGCCGCCCGCAGGCAAATTACTCCGCATATATACCCCGAACATTATATGCGCGCATATGCTCAACTGCATATGCGCGCATATAAATTTAAAAAATTATTCCGTTGCGTTTTCTGTTACGGGGGACTGTTCTTCCGCCTCTTTGAAATACCTTAAATAGGAGTGCCTGCAATACCTGCAGACTTCCTTATCCGTGGCGGGATTGCCGTTGAATGCATATTCGCCGTTCACCCTCCAGCTGTTCAACACTCCTATGCGTATGGCGTCCGCAGGGCAGGTAAAGGCGCATTTCATACACCCCACGCACTCCTTGCCGAATACGGGCCGCCCGCCCGCAAGCGTTATATTCTTCTGCGGACAGCCGCGCGCACATTTGCCGCAGCCTATGCAGCCCTCCGTCGCCTTGAAAAATCTGCCTATTATGGGCATTGCGGGATGTTCTATGCGGAGTACGAAGGAAAACGCGCGCTTTAGCGGGCTCTTCTTCAGCTTTGTAATCTTGCCGTCGAGCATTTCCTGCGCGTCGGCAGGAATACGAATCTGCGCCGCACGCCACATTCTTGCCGCCATACCGTCTGAATGGCGGAAGATTATATTGTACGGCATAACGTAGTGATATTCCCCCGCAACTGTATAGCCCTTTTTCTTTAATATGGAATATATCCTCGCACAGGAGCCGTCGTTGAGTCTGAGCGGCTCGCCCGACGTCTTTACAAAGTAGACAAGGCATTCGCCCTTGCAGTCAGGCAGCCTTTTTAAAAAGTCCGCCACAGGTTCAGGGGCGTTGAAGGCGTGTACGGGATAACCTATGACAATCCTGTCAAAGGTGTTGGGGTCGCGCACCTCGCAGTCCTTTGCGATACTCACATACTTACATTCCACGCCCGCCCTGCGCCATTCTTCCATAATGCCGCGGCACACCTTATCCGTATTGCCCGTGCCTGAGAATACGTTAAAAACCGCCCTCATTCCCCGCTTTCCTCCGAAAGATTTTTGTAGTGCGACTTCCAGTCCTTGTCGAACCAATAGGAATAATTTTCATCCTGCGAGTGACTGTCGTACCATACCTGCGCATAGAAAGGCATCTTCTTTGCAAGTTTGTCATAGTTCCACGGCTGGGGCTGGCACACCGGGCACCAGTGCCCGCCCTTGAGCACCGTGTACGGCGCAGCAGAGAACGTGTGCCCCTCACAACACTGCCACAGCAGTTTGGAATACGGCGTGGTCATCTCCGAGGAGAGGCACTTGCCGCCGCGGAATTCCGCCGCCTCGTTCATATCCTCAAGCGTCCACTCCTCAATCGGCTTGCTCTCGTCATAGCCGTGCGATAAAAGCTTATCTTTGAAAGTCACCTCCGGGTGTTCCTCTTCAGAGCCCATAGTCACCCTGTCTATAACTTCAAAGTCCTTCCACTTTTTGGGAAGAGCGAGGGCCTGCTCCCTGCCGCCGAAGAAGGCGACGACGCGCCCCTCGTCATATTTCTTTATCCAGCGGCGGGGCGCGTTTTCGTCGCACAGCAACCGCCTGAACACAAACAGTCCTATAAGCGCAGGCGGAAGTATGCGCGCGACTCTGAACACCCTGTACTTCCTGCCTATAGCTTTCCAGAACCCGGCCACAGTGTCCCTGCGGTAACCGAACAGCTTGTCCAGCTCTCCGCCGTCTGCATACCACAGCCCGTGGAAGTTGCGCGTGGCGCACCAGCAGGGGCGGAAAAACGACTTGGGCGAACCGCCCATAATAGAAAATCCGTCGGCAAACGTGTCGTATCCCGTACAGCGGCAGCCAACACCGCCGGATATATCGTAAATCTTGTTCCAGAAGCAGTCAACCTCTCCCCTGTAGTCGCGCTCTATTATTCGCTTTATAAGGTAACCGCTGTCGCGCGAGGTGACCCACTCCAGCGGACCGTTGAGCGTGGCGTGGAACAGGAGGCCGTCGCTTATGTTGTCAAAAATTATCTTGGGATGGAGCATTGCCGTCTGGCGGAGCACCGCCCAGCAGGAAAGCCCGCTTTCAAGCACATACCTTTCCGCAATAAGCTTGTGCATACCGTATGCGTCGTATGCGCTGGGCAGAAGCGGGTCGCCCACCCTGCCCCACGGGTGCGCGGCGGTGCGGTTTCCGTACAGAGCCACCGTGGAAATATGTATGAATTTGGGCTGTCTTTCGGCGGCGGCCACGGCGTCCGTAAGGCGCATAGTGCCCAGCTGGTTACATTCGTAACTGTTCTGCGCGCTCTTATCCGAAGCGGGCGGAATAACCGCCGCCATATTGATAACGTAGTCCGCATCCCGTATAAGTTCTTCGCAGGCGGCGGTATCGGAGAGCAGCCCGCGCACCACATATACGCGCCCGCCATACCTCTTTTTTAGTCTGCGGACAAACTTGTCGTTCTTTTTCCTGGGCGTTATGAGCACCCTCACCTCATCTACAAATTCAAGTTCGAGCGTCTGCGAAAGCGCTTCCTCGCCCATATTTCCGCTTACGCCCGTCATTGCTATCTTCATAAGT